>JAFQWG010000002.1 GCA_017407605.1 Agathobacter sp.
AACAACAGACGTAACAGGTGTTTGCCGTTTACCAGAAGGCACAGAAATGTGTATGCCTGGCGATAACGTAGAAATGACTATCGAACTTATCCATCCAGTAGCTATGGAACAGGGTCTTACATTCGCTATCCGTGAAGGTGGTAGAACAGTAGGTTCTGGTCGTGTTGCTACAATCGTAGAATAATCGCGATTAAGCGGACTGAGAAAACGCAATAATAATTCCCAGAGGCAAGTTTACTTGTCGCTGGGAATTTTTTTTCTATTTATTGTACTAACTACCGATAAGACATCCAAATCAACCGAACAGACAAGAATCCCCTTTTTGCGATTGCTATCTGTTATGATGTATCTCGTAAGCTCACGATCCGCCAGCAAAGTGCAAAGATGTGGGCAAACGAGACAAAAAGTAAAACGGAGGAAAGCATAAATGCAGGCAATAAAGACGATGGAGCTTGTGAAGCAGTACAAAGATGTGATAGCTGTGGATAAGCTTCAGCTTGAGATCGAGCAAGGAGAATTATTTTCACTTTTGGGAGTGAATGGTGCAGGAAAAACCACGACGATAAAAATGTTAACTTGTTTGACGAAGCCATCGAGTGGGGAGGCATTTGTAGGTGGACATAGTGTTCATAGAGAGCCAGAAAAGGTAAAGAGGCTTATAGGGGTATCTCCACAAGAAACGGCGGTTGCACCAAATCTTTCTGTAAGGGAAAATTTGGAGCTTATCTGCGGAATTTTTGGATTCTCGAAAGAGAAAACGAAAGAGAAGATATTAGAACTTACAAAACAATTTGATTTACAAGATATTTTAAACAAAAAAGCAGGAAAATTATCCGGTGGCTGGCAGAGGCGCGTCAGCATTGCGATGGCACTCATTAGTGAACCACAGATTTTGTTTTTGGACGAACCTACATTGGGACTCGACGTTATCGCAAGACATGAATTATGGGAAGTAATTCAGTCATTAAAGGGGCGGATAACGATGATTCTCACAACACATTATATGGAAGAAGCAGAGGCACTTTCAGACAGAATCGGGATTATGAAAAATGGAAAACTTCTTGCAGTAGGAACGGTTGAAGCATTAGAGAAAAAAGCAGGAACAAATGATTTCGAGACAGCGTTTGTTTCTATCGTAAAGGAGGGATAAGTATGAGAATGATGACGTTTGCGAAAAGATGTAGCAAAGAGATTTTAAGAGATCCGATTAATCTGGGCTTTGGTCTGGGATTTCCATTGGTATTACTGCTACTTCTTAGCACGATGCAGAAAAATATACCGGTGCATCTATTTGAAGTGGATACACTGACTCCGGGAATTACGGTGTTTGGTCTGTCATTTATGACTTTGTTTTCTGCGACACTTATTGCAAAGGATAGGGAAAGTGCGCTATTACAGAGATTGTACACAACCCCTCTTTCCGGCATTGATTTTATTCTCGGATATATGCTGCCGCTTATGCCGATTGCAATCGGTCAGACGATAATTTGTTATTTGTTTGCAATTCCTTTGGGACTTACGGTTAGTAGTAACATTATTTATGCTATAATTGGGATAATTCCTATGGCAATTTTTAATATTGCATTGGGACTTTTGTGTGGCAGTGTGCTAGGTGTAAAGCAGGTAGGTGGCATTTGTGGGGCTTTACTTACGAACCTTTCTGCGTGGCTTTCTGGGGTGTGGTTTGACTTGGAACTTGTGGGAGGCGTATTCCCAAAAATAGCCAATGTGTTACCATTTGTGCATGCAGCAGAATTGGAAAAAGCATTGTTTCATGGAGACTTTGCAGTCGTAGGATCACATGTACTTCCAGTTGTTTTGTACAGTATAGGTGTCACAGTGGTTGCGGTGCTCTGTTTCTTAACACAAATGAAGGAGCAGTAATGATGAAAAAGAGTAAAGGTATAAGACAATGAAATATAAACTCATTATCGACAAAACATCAGAGGAAGAAATCATTGCAATTGTGCATGCACCTTCTTCGTTGACACAAGAGATAGAAAATCTGGTCTGTAGCTTTTCTGGTGCGGATAGTATTATGGGATATCGCGAAGATGAGATGCGAAAGCTGCTATTTGAGGATATCGAATGCATTACGATTATGGATAGAAAAGTCATTGCAGTAGATAAGGACGGAAATCAATATCGCATTCAGGACCGGCTTCGAGACTTAGAGGAGATTTTACCCTCTTATTTTATCCGCATTAACAAATCAAGTCTTGCCAATGAGCATCGGATACGGCGATTTGATACAGCATTTAGCGGTGGTGTGGATGCTGTGTTTTATTGTGGCTATCGGGAATATGTTTCAAGACGTTGTTTTGCAGAAATTAGAAGGAGGTATGAAGGCGTATGAAAAAGTATGTATTGGATTTTTTGCGTCGTGGTTTTATCGCTTGTGGATTTGGACCAATTGTGCTAGCGATATTCTATCTGATTTTAAAACAGCAGGCGGGAGTAGAGGCTTTGACAGTAGAGGAAGTTTGCTTAGGAATATTCTCATTGTCGGGTCTTGCATTTATAGCAGGAGGAATGAATATTGTGTATCAGATAGAGCGTTTGCCGCTGATGGTGGCGATTCTGATTCATGGTGGCTCCTTATATGTCTGCTATCTGATTACCTATCTGCTTAATGGCTGGCTAGAGCGTGGACTCGCTCCGATTTTGGTATTCACGTTCATATTTATTGCTGGATATATTGCAATTTGGGTTATTATTTATTTTACGACCAAGAGGAAAACGGAAAAACTGAATACCATTTTAAAACAGAAACAAAAAGCTTTCGAGTAAGTGCTCGGAAGCTTTTTATTTGGAAAGAATTGACAAATAAAATGAAAATACTATAATATAAATTGATTTATATAAATGGGTTTATATAATGTGGAGGAGATATGGCAAGAAAAACACAGATTAGTAAGGATGTCATTTTAGAAGCTGCTTTTGGAATGCTACTTCGAGAGGGGTATGCTAGTATCAATATTACGAGTCTTGCAAAAGAGATTGGGTGTTCTACACAGCCGCTGGCGTGGCATTTTGGCAATATGGAAAAGTTACGTGCAGAATTGTTAGAATACTGTTTGGATTTTTTAAAGGATCGTTTTGCAGTAGAGGGAGAAGATGTATCCGGAGTATTAGAAGGCATTGCGTTTCGGTATATTGAACTGGCATTTGACTATCCAAATTTATATAAGTATTTATACATGAGCGAGCAGGATGGGGAAAAGATGGCGGCGACGGCACAGGCCCTTCGTGCAAGGAATCATGATAAAGTTATACAGATGCTGGAGAAAACGCATAATATTACGGCAGAGGCAGCAGACAAATATTTGTTAAATATGCAGTTATATGTGCATGGGATTGCTTCGTATGCGGTAACAAAGGTGGCATTTCCATCGAAAGAGGTAGTCATGCAGATGGTGCATGATGCCAGCGAGGCGTTTCTAAAGCAGCAAAAGGAGTAATCATATGAATTATGTCAAACTTCAATTAGGATGTTTCGTGATTGTTTTGTACATCATAATTATCTATGTAAGAGAATGTAAAAAACAAGGGTTGTTACAGGAGAGAAGACCATTTCATTTCTTGCTGGCAAGTGGACTTGTAAGTGTTATTTTTGATGGAGCTACCGCTTATACCGTAAATCACATTGCACAGGTGGGCGAACTTTGTAATAGGATATTACATTTGGTGTTTCTGCTTAGCCTGGATACATTTATCTTTATGGTATTTGTCTATATGTTGCATATCACAAAGGGGATTCCGCAGAGCAGAAAAGGACAGGCGCTAATCGGCCTGCCGTATGTGGTAAATGTGATACTGGTAGTAGTAAACATTAAAGATCTAGAGTATCGGACAGGTGTTATAACAAACTATTCCATGGGCTGGTCGGCGTATACCTGTTTTGCCATGGCACTTATTTACATAGCACTCAGTCTTATCAATTTTTTGAGAAGATGGGTATATATTGAGATGGATAAGAAGTGGAGTATTGTGACCTGTTTGGTGTTTATGGCGGTAATTACTATCTATCAGACGATATATCCGGAAATATTAATGAGCAGTCTGTGTGTCACAATTATTTTGCTTGGAATGTACTTAAAACAGGAAAATCCAGCTGTTACGCAAATCCAACATTATCATGAAGAGATGATTATGGGCTTTGCAACTCTGGTGGAAAATAAGGATGGCAGCACAGGTGGACATATCAAAAGAACTTCACGCTATGTACAATTGCTGGTAGAGGAATTGCGACGCAGAGGACAGTACAAAAGCGTATTAACAAAGGATTATGTAAATGATTTGTATCTGGCAGCCCCTATGCATGATATCGGAAAAATAGCAATTCCAGATGCGATTTTACAAAAACCGGGAAAGCTTACGACAGAAGAATTTGAAATCATGAAAGGGCATACGCAAAAAGGTGGAGAGATTATAGAAGAAACCTTTGGACATTTGGGAGATAAATCCTATACAAAGATGGCATATCAGGTGGCAAAATATCACCACGAAAAATGGAATGGAAAAGGGTATCCGAAAGGACTCGAAAGAGAGGAAATACCACTTTGTGCTAGAATAATGGCAGTTGCAGATGTGTTTGATGCGGTTTCGGAAAAACGCTGCTATCGTGATGCGATGCCACAGGAACAGTGTTTTGAGATTATTGAAAAGGGAAGAGGCACAGACTTTGACCCAATGATAGCTGATGCATTTTTAAGTATCAGAGATAAAATTGAACAGATACATAAGGGATAAAAGGAGAGTACATATGAAGCTGATTAGAGACATGAGTATAAAATGGAAGGTAATGCTTCCGATTATTATTTTGGCATTTTTGTTATTAACCTCTTGTTTGCAGGCCAATATTGCAACGGCAAGAATGATGCAGTATTCATCTCAGATATCACAGAGTCTTACAGAGATTACTCCAGAGGTAGAGGAAATTATTACACAACAGGAAAGCCTTTATCAGGGAATGAAAAGCTCCAACTTTGCAAAGATGATAATTGCAGTGCTTGCGACGATTTTGTTATTGGTAGTGGCAATGGTGGGGGTATTAAAGCCATTACTGGGGATGCAGGCAAAACTAAATGAGATTATTAAAAACATAGAAGTAGGGCAAGGAGATTTATCCCAGCGCGTACAGGTGAGAGGAAAAGATGAAATCGGTCAGCTTGCACAGGGAATAAACGCGTTTATTACGGCACTTGAGGACGTTATGCATCAGGTTATGCAGAATTCGGAAAAACTGCATCATGTCACAAACAATGTGTCAGAACGTGTAATTAATGTAAATGCAAATTCTTCTGAAATTTCTGCAAGTATGCAGGAATTATCCGCTACCATGGAAGAAATCTCAGCTTCGATTGCTAGTATCCTAGAGGATACTACGGATGCAAATGAGAAAGTAGATGTATTAGCAGACGCTTCCAATAATCTGGTAGACTATGCAGATATGATGGAGCAGCGTGCATCAGATTTGGAAAGCCGTGCAGTGGAAAATAAGCAGACCACAAGTGAGGTTGTACAAGAAAATATCGCAAAATGGAAGAAAGCAGCAGATGACAGTAAACAGGTAGAACGTATCAACGATTTGACCAATGATATTTTAAATATCTCAAGTCAGACAAACCTTCTTGCACTAAATGCTTCGATTGAAGCAGCACGAGCAGGAGAGGCAGGCAGAGGGTTTGCAGTCGTTGCTGACGAAATCCGACAGCTGGCAGATTCGAGTCGACAGACAGCAGATAGTATTCAGGAACTGAACCGATTGGTGACTTATGCGGTAAATGAACTGGTGGATAGCTCTAGTCTCATTGTGTCCTATATCAATGAAACGATTATGCCAGATTATGATGGTTTTGTGGATTCTGGAAAACAGTATCGCGAGGACGCAGGACACGTAAATGAAATTGTAACCGAATTTTATGGTATGACAGAGAAACTAAGATTATTAGTCGATAGTATCAACGGAACGGTAGCCAATATCTCAAGTGCGATTGAAGGCAGTGCAGAGCGTGTCACGGATACCACATCCAACACCTTAGTATTGGCCGAAGATGTAAAAGCGGTTGCAGATGAAATGAATGAAAATAAAGTGATTGCAGATGAACTGTATTCCGAAACAGAAAAGTTTGTAGGTTAAAGGGAGGAACCTTGACAAACCCACCCTCATATGCTACCTTATAATAACTTTTTTACAATTTTAGGGACAGGTAGTATAGATGGAAACAGAATTTCAAAAGGTAGCCAATAGGGTATCGTTTGTTACAATCATAGGAAATATAGTATTATCCGTTTTAAAACTTATGGCAGGTGTGGTTGCACATTCCTCTGCAATGATTAGTGATGCGATTCATTCGGCATCGGATGTGTTTAGTACAATTATCGTTATTATTGGGATAAAACTGGCCTCGAAAGAAGCGGATAAAGAGCATCCATATGGACATGAGCGAATGGAATGTGTTGCGGCAATTGTGCTAGCAATGGTTTTATTTATTACAGGACTGGGAATCGGCTTGGAGGCTTTAGAGACTATCCTGGCCAGTAATTACAAAAGCATACAGGTGCCGGGAAAGCTTGCGCTTATAGCAGCTATTGTGTCAATCGTAAGTAAAGAAGCGATGTATTGGTACACAAGATATCATGCGAAACGTATTGATTCGGGGGCATTGATGGCAGATGCATGGCATCATCGCTCGGATGCGCTATCCTCTATCGGAGCATTCATCGGTATTGGCGGCGCAATGCTTGGTTTTCCGGTTATGGATGCGGTTGCAAGCTTGGTGATTTTTGGTTTTGTCGTAAAAGCAGCATATGATATTTTTATGGATGCAATCGATAAAATGGTAGATCATTCTTGTGATGACGAAACGGAAAAACAGATATATGATTGTGTAATGTCAAACGAAGAAGTAATGGGTATCGACATGCTTCACACACGTATCTTCGGTAACAAAATATATGTGGATGTGGAAATACTCGTAAATGGTTCTTACACACTGCAGAAGGCGCATGAGATAGCCGAGGATGTGCATGATGATATTGAAGAGAGCTTCCCAAAGGTAAAACATATCATGGTGCATGTGCATCCTGCAAAATAAATTAGGTACAATATAATGGTTTACGAAACCTCTTTTTCGCGTTAAGATAAGCTTAATAGCGAGAGGGAGGTTTTTTATGTATCAGGCATCAGCAGAACGTTACAAGGAAATGCAATATTTCAAATGCGGAAATAGTGGTCTAAAGCTTCCGGGTGTTACACTTGGATTATGGCACAATTTTGGCGAAACCGCATCCGAAGAAAATATGAAAGATATGCTGTTTACAGCGTTTGATAATGGAATTACGCATTTTGATTTGGCAAACAACTATGGACCGGAACCAGGCCGTGCGGAAATCAATTTCGGTAAGATTTTAAAATCAGATATGTCCGCATATCGTGACGAAATGCTTATCAGCACTAAAGCCGGTTATACCATGTGGGATGGCCCTTATGGTGATTGGGGAAGTAGAAAATATCTGATTGCTAGTTTGGATCAGAGTTTAAAACGTATGGGTTTAGAATATGTGGACATTTTCTATCATCATCGTATGGATCCGGAAACACCACTCGAAGAAACGATGGGAGCTTTGGCACATATCGTAAATAGCGGAAAAGCATTGTATGTAGGTCTGTCAAATTACAATGGTGAAACATTGGAAAAGGCGACCAAGATTTTGGAAGAATATAAATGTCCATTTGTTATCAATCAGAATCGTTATTCTATCTTTGACAGAACAATTGAAAATAATGGATTAAAAGAAACGGCAGCGAGGCTGGAAAAGGGTATTATAGCATTTAGTCCACTGGCACAGGGATTACTCACAAATCGTTACTTAAATGGCATTCCAGAAGACAGCCGTGTAAAAACAGACGGACGATTCCTAAAGGAAAGCCTTATTACACCAGAAAAAATAGAAAAGGTACGACAGCTTAACGACCTTGCGGCAGAACGTGGACAGACGCTTGCAGAGATGGCTCTTAGCTGGGTGTTAAAAGATGGTGTAATTACAAGTGTACTTATTGGAGCTTCAAAATCATCACAGATTTTGGATAATATCAAGGCACTTGAAAATACCACATTTACAAAAGAAGAGTTGGAGCTTATTGATAAGATTTCACTTGAGTAAACGAGGAAATAGAAAGATAAGTCGCGGCAAAAGCCGCGGCTTTTTTGATGCGACTATCTATGGATTATAATGAAAAAATATATCTCTATCGAACCTTATGAAAAGTTATTACAATATATAGATGAAAGGAAAACGAAATTCGCGATAATAGTTTTCCTTTGCCTAGGCAGTAAGAAAAGGATATTTGTAACATGACGATGAAAGAATTAGAAATCTGTGTAGCAAGTTACGGAAAAGACATCTATCATTTTTGTCTGCATTTGACAAGGGATAGAGAGTTGGCAGAAGACTTATACCAAGATACATTTTTGACGGCAATTCAGAAACAAAAGCATATAGATGTTGGGAATGCAAAGGGGTATTTCCTATCCATAAGTATCTGTTTGTGGAAAAACAGGAAACGTAAAATAGCATGGCGTAATCGAATCGCACCAATGGAACAATGGGATGATGTTACAGAGCAGTCGCTAAGTTTTGTGGAAAAAGACAGCGTGCTTGAAAATGAGAAAAAGGCCATGATACAAAATGCGGTGCGAGGATTGTCTGAAAAATACAGAATTGTTGTTTTGCTTTTTTACACGCAGGAATTATCACTGGAAGAGATTTCAAAAGTTTTGCATATTCCGGTTGGTACAGTAAAGAGCAGGCTTTATACAGCAAAGCAGATTTTAAAATCAGAACTGGAGGAATATTTCCATGAGTGATTATTGGGATAATTTGATAAAAGACGCCTTTAATGAAAAAGAAACTCCAAGCCCTGAGCTGAATCGTCAGATTTTAAACAAGGCAAAGGAGAATTTGAATATGAAAAAAAGGAATATGAAGAAACTAGTGGCGGCAGCCTGTATGGGATTAGCGGTTGTTGGAAGTGTGTCGGTTTACGCAGCATATCGTTATTTAAGCCCAGCACAGATTGCGGAAGAAGTGTCTGATAACGGAGCATTGGCAAAAGCATTTGAAAGTGAGGATGCTATAACGGTAAATGAGATTCAGCAAACGAATGGGTATGATATTACTTTTTTAGGTTTGGTATCAGGAAAGAATTTAGATATCTGTGTGCCAGAAAATGTTGGAACAGGTTTAAATAAATCACATACGTATGCAGCAGTTGCTGTGGCTAAAAGCGATGGAATGCAAATGGAATATAGAGATTTTTGTGTTTCTCCACTTATCAATGGTGTAAGTTTTGCTATTGCGAATAATGCGACACTAGATGCATTACTTACCTTTTTCGAGCAGGATGGTATTATGTATTATCTAATCGAATGCGACAACATTGAAATCTTTGCAAATCGAGGTGTGCAGCTTGGTGTGGTAGACAGTTTTGGCGATGAAACGGATGCTTTTGTAATGAATGAGCAGAGTGGTATTTATGAAAAGAATGTAGATTATGAGAAAACGAATGCACTTTTTAGCCTCCCATTAGATAAGGAAAAAGCGGATGATATGGCAGCAGAAAAGTATCTAAAAGAACTTATTGCGAAGACGAAAACTCAGGATGATGAAGGAGATATAGGTGGAGTAACAAACAAGGATATGAAAAAAGTCAGCGAATTTGTAAGAACGATTACTCCAGAAAATATAGACCATTATTTTGCAAGACATACTGCAACAGAACTGACAGCAAGACCAGATGAAAATGGGTGGATAGAATTTGGTTATTGTTACATTGCGGAAGATGATTTTGTGTATGAAGGAGCTTCCGGATATATAACGTATATCATTGAAGAGGAAGAGAATTTTGTAATCCGGGGATATGGATATGGTAAAGCGGATTTGTCCGATTTACAAATCACTACGATATGGCGAAATACAGATGGAAGTTTTACAAGTGTAATGTATAGAGCAAAGGTAGATATGAAATTTATATTAGAATAGAAAAGACTTGGTATATAATGTTCGCTACTTGATAAGCATAGATGTTTTTCTTATAATTAAGATATCAATTTGCATTTGAAAGAATGAGAAAGCGGGCATTATATGTATACAAAAACAGATTTGATAAATGATTTGGAAGACATGGGACTAAAACCGACTGATACCATTATGGTGCATTCATCTATGAAAGCGATTGGGCCAGTAGAAGGTGGTGCAGATACGGTAGTAGATGCATTTATGGAGTATTTTAAAGATGGATTATTTATGACACCAACACATACATGGGCGCAGATGAGTACAGACTATTCCCTGTTTGATTCAAAGACAGAGCCTGCCTGTGTAGGCATTATTCCAAACATCTTTCGATTAAGGGAAGGCGTGGTGCGTTCCTTACATCCAACACATAGCATTGCGGCATACGGACCTAGAGCGATAGCGTATATCGAGGGAGAGGAGAATGTCACGACACCATGTCAGCCGGGTGGATGCTGGAGCAGACTTTTAGATGAAGAAGCAAAGATTCTTATGCTTGGATGTACGCATATCAGAAATACCTTTATTCATGCAATAGAGGAATTGTTAGATGTGCCAGAGCGATTGACCGAAAAGCCGGTGGATTTTCAGATAAAGATGCCAGATGGCAGTATCAAAGAGGTGGCTGTGCATCGTCATTATAATCGCCACACAGAGCATATTTCAGAAGAGTATGACAAACTTATGCAGGCATACTATGATTGTGGCGCTGCAAAGCTTGTAAAATTTGGCGATGCAGACTGTATTCTCTGTGAGGCAAATGGCTTATATGAGGTAACGAAAAAAGTATTGGCTCATGAAATTAATTGTCTGATTGATAGAAAAGAAATACCAAAAGAATGGTGGGTGGAAGAATAGTGAAAAAGATAGAATAGAGTATGGGAAACCATACTCTATTTTTGTGTATAAATTGAAGTAATGCAAATAAGCAACATTAAGGGGTGTTGACAAATGTAAACACCGGAATTATAATGTGTTTACAGATGTAAACAAGGTGGTGGAAATCATGCAGGATAAAAATATCAATTTAACTGATGCAGAATGGAATGTAATGGAATGTTTATGGGAGAAATCTCCTAGAACAGGACGAGAAACAGTAGAATATTTGAATGAAAAAATGGGTTGGAGCAGAAGCACAACGCTTACGTTGCTTCGAAGAATGGAAGAAAAAGGTGCAGTATCGAGTGAACTTGTGGATAACATAACAATGTTTTCTCCTAGCATTCGCAGGGAAGATGCAGCAGTACAGGAAACAGAGAGTTTCTTGGATAGAGTGTACAATGGAAGCTTGCATATGATGCTTAGTGCATTTACCAAGAAGCAGAATCTATCAAAAGCTGAGATAGAGGAATTGCATGCGATTCTGGATGAAATGGAGGCGAAAGCACATGATTAACTGGATTGTTTCTTCTAGTGTGCTGATACTGATTGTGATAGGCATGCGTTATTTTCTCAAAGGAAAAATAAGCGCCAAATTACAATATGCATTATGGCTTTTGGTGGCGGTAAGACTTCTTGTGCCAGTGAGCTTTGGAAATAGTATGCTCAGTATCGAGAATATCACAAATCGGATTTTTCCAAATACAGAAGATACTCTGGTGCAGGATATGGCACAGGAACATGGTTTTGCAGATGAAGATATAGATGAAGTGATTTATCAGGATCAAACTGTAAACATGGGTGTACCGGGAACAGATGTAAATGAAGAAACCATCTATGTGCCAAAGGAAAATAGTACATCCGATGCAAATGTATGGTTTTGGATTTGGCTGATTGGTGTCGGATGCACAGCCGGCGTTTTCCTTATGACGAATATTGTGTTCCAGAAAAAGATAAAGAAATCAAGAAGTGCGATTTATGTGAACTGGTGCAGACGTCCTGTGTATGTAAGTAAGGAAGTGGAAATACCTTGCTTGGTAGGTGTGTTTTCTCCAATTATCTACGTTACAGAAGAAGTTGCACAAAATACTCTTTTGCTACGTCATACGGTAACGCATGAAGAGATGCACTACAAACAGGGCGATAATCTGTGGGCATTGATTCGTTGCGTGTGTCTGGCTTTACATTGGTATAATCCGTTGGTCTGGCTTGCTGCAATTTTGTCAAAAAAAGATGCAGAGTTTTCTTGTGATGAAGCTACGATAAAAGCATTAGGAGAAGAGGAACGAAAAGAATATGGTAAGACTTTGATTCAGTTAAGCAGTAGGGAAAAATATAATGTGTTTTTAACTGCAACTGCAATGACTTCGGGAAAGAGAAGTATCAAAGAACGTATCGTATTCATCGCAAAGAAACCAAAAGTGAAGTGGTATACTTTGGTGGTTTGTATTTTGATTTCTTGTGTAGCAATAGGTTGCACATTCACACAAGGTGAAAATCAAGATAATAATTCAGGCAACTATGTAGATGAAATAGAAACACAAAATGACATAACAGAAAATATAGATCAGAGTTTGCCTGTGGATACGTCAAATAGCGAGGCAGATTATTGGGAAAAGCCAGATAAAGATAAAGTTTGTCTCGCAGTCATGCCAGATGGAATTTCCACAGCAGGTGGAGACTACCGCTATATTATTCCGGAAGACCAGACGAAATGGATGGACGGATATAAGCAGACGCGTTCCTTAGCAAGTGGAAATGGGAAATGGAAGGAAGACGAGTGTTCCATGGGGGTATGGATCGTCTATGGAGAAGAATGGACCTGTATTACCGATCAGGGATTTATCTATGCTTTTGAGAAACGTGTTGAAAAAACGGAAGCAGAGGATTTCTATAATCTTTGTATGGAGGAAGCCAGAAAGAATGGCACGGGTACGCCAGCTCGCCCTGAGAATTTTACAAATATCACATATGCGAAGATTTTAGGTGAGTATAGTTTTCCAATCAGAGATGAATATGTGTTAGATGAGATTGAAAAAAGTTTGAGAGGCTCTACCGAACTTCGAGGTGGAAGTGGGTGTCCATTTACCATTCCACTCTATTTGGAATTAGATAATAAAGAAAGTATTATGATATATTTGGCGTCGGATAGTTGTTCCGCTTGGTTGAGCGATGGCGTATATTATGAAGATTCGTATGGAGCGATTGCTGGTCTAAAAGATATGATAGCGGCACGCCAGATGGTGATGGAGTTTACCATGGCTTATTTTAAAAATGATATAGAGACGCTACAAGCGTATATGATGCCAACATCATCAGTGAAAGTGAGCGGATATAGTGAGAGTGAAGAGATACCGGGTATGTGGTCGTTTCGTGGATTAGAGTCTTGTATAGATGCTTCTAAATGGAGGGATACAGATTTTAAAACCAAGGTGTTTGTAGATTTTCAAGTGCCAGGAGAAACAGAGGATACGGCTTGCCTTAAAATTTTTATAAGAAAATGTGAAGGCGAGTGGAAAGTAGAAGCTTATATGTTAGAACAATAACAGAATAATAACGAAAAAAGTCGTGATGATATATTGTGATTACACAAACTATTATCACGACTTTTTTATTTCTTGAAAGTATACGCTTGTGAGCGTATAGTGATATTAAAGCGTTATTAGAAAGTGAGTAATAAAAGAGAATGAACACAAAAGAAAATAAACTTACCAAAAAACATTTAATAGGCTATACCTTTGGTGATTTGGGAGAATGTATGACATTTTCCATCATGGGATCATTCCTAACCAGATACTATATCAATGTTGCAATGGTGGACACAGCAGTGCTTGCGATGTTGAATCTGGTGTGGAAAATTGCGGATGCAGCAGCGAGTCCCATTATTGGGATGTACGTGGATAAGATGTATGCCAAGAAAAAGTATAAGTCGGGAAAGTTTCGTACCTGGATGCTGCGTATGACACCGCTTTTGGCAATTGTATCTATCATTATTTTTACAGCACCGAATTATTTAGAGGGAATGTCAAAGTTAGTAGTTATCTTTGTAAGTTATTTATCTTACGAATTTATCTACGGTTTGTTTAATATTCCATATACAAGCCTGCTTGCAGCAATGTCAAAAAACGAGGATGAACGTGCGCAGCTTTCCTCTGCGAGAGGGATAGGCGGTATGTGTGGAAGCATGATTCCAAGCATTATGTTCCCAATTATTATTTCTGTTTTTGAGAAAAATCCACAGTTGGGATATGCAGCAGGTGTAACCATTTGTGCTGCAATTGGTTTTGTGTTCTGTATGATAAGTTACTTTTTTACAGAGGAACGATGTGGAGATGCAGTAAAAGAAGAGGTTTCAGATAGTAGTTTTACAGATATCTTTGAGGTGATTCAAAAAAACAGAGCATTTCTGGCATTGGCGATTCATGGAGTGTTTCAGGGAATTACGCAGGCGATTAACATGTCGATGGGAACCTATATGTTTTCGGATGTGCTTGGGAACCTGGCACTTATGAGTATTAGTTCGATTTGTATTCTGCCATTTACCGGTGCCGCACTTATTTTTTCGCCACAACTGGTAAAGAAGATGGGAACGATGAAATTAATTCGAAGTGGCCTTGTGATAGGAAGCGGAATCTATGTAGTGTTATTTGTTATGCATGTTTTGACCAATGTAAATCCTATGGTGCATATTTTAATGAGTTCTGTTGGCGCGATGTTTACTGGTGTCGGAACTATGATGCAGTGGGGGCTGGTAGGCGAAGCAATTGATTATAACGAATATCTTCTTGGAAAACGTTCGGAGGGTGCTATTACGGGTACATTTACTATGCTTCGTCGTCTGGGACAGGCGATTGGTACATCCGGGAGTGTTGCTCTTTTGGGAATCATTGGCTATGATGCTGCACTTTCCAATGCGGGTATGGTACAGAGTGCAAGTACGGTATTAGGTATTAAAGTGCTTTGTGTTTTAGTGCCAGCAATTGTAACAATGGGAAGTTGGGCCGTATTTAAGTACATATGGAATATTACACCAGAATTAAAAGTAAAAATGATGGAAAAATAAAAGAATCCGAACGAAAGAATTTCATAAATACAGTGCTTTCTGCAAACACTAATTTACAAATGATAAGTAGTAATTGCAGGAGGGGATATGAAATCTATTTGGAGTAAGAGCGTAAAGTTAGAAAAAAGAGAAGAATTAGCAGATGACCTGCGAGTGCAAAATGTGGTAATAGGAGCAGGCATAGCGGGGATATTAATTGCATATCTTTTACAAGAAAAGGGACAGGAAGTCATCGTTTTAGAGGCAAGGGAAGTAGCAAGTGGGCAAACGAAAAACACCACTGCCAAGATAACCAGCCAGCACGGACTTATTTATCATGACATGATAAATACATGTGGGATAGAACGAGCAAAGGGGTATGCAAGAGCAAATGAAACTGCGATACAATTATATAGGGAAATCATTACAAAAGAAGGAATTGACTGTCAGTTTGAACAGCTTCCTTCTTTTTTGTATTCTACAAAAGAAGTGGAAACGAAAAGACTAAAACAGGAAGCGCATGCGGCACGAATGTTGGGGATAAAAGCGACATACAAAGAAGGAGAAGAAATTACGGAGCTTCCCTTTGAGGTGGCAGGTGCTGTCCGATTTGATGATCAGGCGCAGTTTCATCCGCTTATGTTTATCTGCGAACTTGCAAAAAAGCTTACCATTTATGAACACACCAAGGTGATAGAAGTGGATGACTATATGGTTATTACGGACAGGCATGTGATTGTGGCTGACAATATTATTTTTGCAACACATTATCCGTTTCCGATTCTGCCAGGCTATTATTTCTTAAGACAACATCAGAGCCGAAGCTATGCACTTGCATTAGAAGGAGAAGGCGTGCCGAAGCGTTTAAAGGGTATGTACTTTTCCATAGATAAGGATGGACTTTCTTTTCGACATACGAAAGGAGAGTTGATTATAGGCGGAAGTACACATCGAACCGGAAAATATGGGGCAAAAAAAATCACAGAGCATGGAATTGATAAAACGGGTTTTTCACACCTTGAGCAGAAAGTAAAAAACTGCTATAAGAAGGCGGATATAATTGCCAAGTGGGCAGCACAGGATTGTATGCCGCATGATAAGATACCATTTATAGGGAAATTTTCGATGAGAATGGAACACTGGTATGTTGCAACTGGCTTTCAGAAATGGGGGATGACTTCTGCCATGGTATCGGCAATGATAATCAGTGATTGTATTACGGGGAAAGAAAATTCTTATGCGAAGGTGTTCTCCCCACAGCGTTTTCTATTAAAAGCCGGGATAAAAGACTTTATGCTCGACGTAGGAGAAAGCGTGTGGGGATTGACAAAGGGGGTATTTGCTCCAAAAGAAAAATGCTGTGGGCATATGGGATGTGCATTGGTATGGAATGAGGATGAAGATACTTGGGATTGTCCTTGTCATGGTTCGAGATATACGGCAGAAGGCGAAATTGTGGATGGTCCTGCACAGGAGGATAAAATACGTTAAATTGTTCACAATTTCATATGCAAAAGGAAAAACCTATGTTAAAATAGAAATATTATAGGGGGAGTCCACCCTTTTAAAGAGACGATGTATTGGGGGATGATTATGTATCTATTATTTTTTCTGGCATGGATTATTTTTAACGGAAATATTACGCTCGAAATTATAATCTTTGGCGTGGCAGTTGCGACTGCGATGTTTGTATTTATGTGTAAATACATGGATTATAGTTTGAAAAAGGAAATAAACGTTTATAAAAAATCCGGATATTTCTTTGCATATGTCATTTTGCTGTTTTGTGAAATAGTAAAAGCAAATATCGCAATTATTCCAAGAATTTTAACAGTTGAAGAAGAGATGGATCCTGTCCTTGTAAAATTCCGTACAAGCCTAAAGTCTGATTTTACAAGGATGCTTTTAGCAAATTCGATTACACTTACCCCAGGCACGATTACGGTGTCGCTGGATGAGGATGAATATACCATTCATTGTTTAGACAGCAGTCTGGCAGAGGGATTGGAAAATTCTGATTTTGAAAAAGCTCTCTTGAAGCTGGAAATGGAGGAGTAAGACATGGCATTAGTTGAACAGTTTGCATGGATTTTTTACATCATATTAATTATATTGGCACTCATGCTTGTTTTATGTTTGATAAGAGCTGTGATTGGTCCTCGTATTGCAGACCGACTCGTTTCTGTCAATATGATGGGAACGATGATTATGTGTATCATTGTTATTTTAGGAGTGGTAATGGATGAAGGATATCTGGCAGATATTGCACTTATCTATGCCATGATTAGTTTTCTTGCGGTCGTAGTTTTGACAAAGGTATATACCGGGGTTTATTTGGAACAAAAGGATAAGAAAAACAAAAGACAGAAGGAGGGAAAATAATATGGAAATCATTCGTTTTATCTTGGGAATTGGTTTTATTATTACGGGCCTTCTGGTATTTGTGGTACAGCTTATCGGCGTATATAAATTTAAATACATATTAAATCGTATGCATGCTGCCGGCATGGGAGATACGATGGGGATTTCCCTTTGTCTGATTGGCACCATGTTTTTATATGGCTGGGAATTTACTACTTTAAAGGTGGCATTAATTGTGGCATTCCTTTGGCTTGCGTCTCCAGTAGCTTCTCATCTGATTTCTCGCCTGGAAGTGACGACAAATGAGAATTTAGAAGACTATTGTAAAATTGAAAAAGAAGAGGAGGAGGCATAATGCTTAAGATATTTGAAACCATTTTGTTGCTGGGATTAATATCCTGTGCAATCGCAGTAAGCTTTTCTAAAAAACTCCTAAATTCTATTTTAATTTTCATGTCTTATAGTTTGATGATGTCGATTATCTGGATTCTTTTGGAATCACCAGACCTGGCGATTACGGAAGCGGCTGTAGGAGCAGGCATTACAAGTTTGCTGTTTTTCGTAACACTTAAGAAAATTCATGCTATGGAGGAGGATATAAGAGAAGATGAGTAAACAGATTCCACAGGATGAATTAAATAAAAAGTTTTCCTACCGTTTGAAACAATGGATGAAAGGTAATGTGGACCAGTATGTAGGCCTTTTGGAAATGCAAAGACAGGAAGAGGTCGGAGTCACCAAAAGGGAAGCAAACCGTCATAAAAAGGAGCAGGATAAATTATTTGCTGAAATCTACGATACGGAGAATAACAAGGTATATAAGAATTTCCTCCGCTTTTATAAGGTTGCAGCAGTAATTTGCTGTGTAGCACTGATTGTAATGCTGCTTGTAACGGTATCGTATCTTCCACCAATCGGAGATCCGACGAATCCTGCACATAATGAGGTAGTAGAAAAATACATAGAAGATGGAATGCAGGATACCGGTGCAGTAAACATTGTAACAGGGATGATTCTGGATTACCGTGCGTTTGATACGTTTGGAGAGTCCAATGTATTATTTATTGCAACTTGTGTGGTAATGCTTATGATGCGCGATGATACACGAAAAAAAGGTGTAGACAGCGAGGATATGAAGTATGAGCCGAGATTTGATACAATTTTACAGCAGGTGACGTACATCCTTTTTCCGCTTATTATGATTTTTGGAATTTATGTCGTATTGAACGGACATCTTTCACCAGGCGGAGGATTCTCCGGCGGTGCCATTATGGGTGCCGGACTGATACTGTATCTGAATGCATATGGTATCGAAAAGATGAGACGTTTCTTTACGGAGAATACACATCGCTATATATGTGTGGCAGCACTTAGTTTTTACTGTCTTGCAAAGAGTTATTCTTTCTTTACAGGCGCGAACCATTTACATAGTATTATTTCGGCTGGTGTTCCGGGAAGAATTATCAGTGCGGGTCTGATTCTGCCACTTAATATCTGTGTAGGTTTGGTTGTGGCATGTACGATGTATTCGTTCTATACATTATTCAGAAAGGGAGGATATTAAAATGATCGGTTTGAATTGGCTCCCTAATTTTGGCGAAGAGGTTGCAATGATTTTATTTGGAATCGGATTTGCAAATCTTTTGTTCCAAAAAAATTTGATTAAGAAAATTATTGGTTTTAATATCATGGATACCGCCATCTTTTTATTTCTTGCAGAAAAGGGATATATTACAGGGCGTGTTGCTCCGATTGTGGTAGATGGTGTGCAGAGTGTAGAAAAGTATATTAATCCCGTTCCGGGAGGACTTGTGCTCACGGGGATTGTAGTATCCGTGTCTGTTTCGGCGGTTATGCTGTCGCTTACCATGCGTTTGTATAAGCGTTATGGGACATTGGATTTGGATGAAATCTCTGCACAGCTTCGAAAGGAGGGAAGATAATGGCATTTGTACAAAACGTTCCGTTTTTTTCCATTATGATTTCCATGTTTGCCGGAATCGTATCTTCTGTTCTTTCTGCAAAGACGGCTAGACGATTAAATATCATAGCAACGGTTACGATTGGATTGCTTTCGGTCTGGCTTTTGGTGTTTTTGATACAGTCAGATATTGGAAGTTATACCTATATGATGGGGCATTTTCCTGCACCATGGGGAAATGAAATTCGTGCAGGTGTATTAGAAGCACTGATGGCAATCGTATTCTGTGTGATTATGCTATTGTCTCTTTTGGGGGGATTGCACAAATTAGCAGAGGAAGTGGCACCTGCAAAAGAAAATATTTTTTACATATTAGTAGATTTACTTTTGGGTTCGCTGCTTGCACTTATTTATACAAACGATATATTTACAGCATATGTATTTGTGGAAATTAATACACTGGCAGCGTGTGGTCTGATTGCGATTCGTGAAACGGGTCGTACTTTTGAAGCAGCAGTGCGTTATATGATTATGAGTTTGCTTGGTTCCGGTCTTCTTTTGATGGGTATCTGCATGCTCTATGACATGACAGGTCATCTTTTAATGTCAAATATGAAAGCATCTATCGATGTGATTATGCAGGAAGGAACGTATGCAGTTCCAATGCTGATTACGATTGGACTTATGGTGGTAGGACTTGCGATTAAGAGCGCACTGTTTCCATTTCATGCATGGCTTCCAGATGCCTATGGATATTCCACCATTTCGTCTGCGGCAATGCTTTCGAGTTTGGTATCAAAGGGATATATCTTTTTGCTGGTTAAGATTTTTTATCGTGTGATTGGGTTGGAGTATATTACCGAAAGTCATGTGTTAAACATCATTTTCTGGTTTGCGATTACGGGTATGATTTTTGGTTCGGTAAATGCAATTTGGGAAAAAGATATTCGAAGAATGGTTGCGTTTTCTTCGGTGGCGCAGATTGGCTATATTTATATGGGGTTTGGACTCGGTACAGAGGCTGGAATTATTGCCAGTGTATACCATATGCTGATGCATAGTGCAACCAAGTCTATGTTGTTTATTTCGGCGATGGGGCTTACAGATGTATCTGGCAAGAATAGAGATTTCTTTGCATTAACAGGTGCAGGATACCGCAATAAAGTGGCGGGAGCAGGCTTTTTAGTAGGCTCTCTTTCCATGGTAGGAATTCCGATTTTTGCAGGATTTGTAAGTAAGCTGTTGTTTGCAGAAGCGGCCATCAGTGGTGCTTCCTGGAGAATGTTCCCTGCAATTATTACACTTGGAATCAGTACCATTTTAAATGCAGTATATTTTATGAAAACGGTACTTCGCATATATACTCCGATTACCAAGGAGGAGGAACTGGAAAAAGGTTTTGTAAGAATTCAGTGGAATCAGCAGAAGATATACACAGTTGCAATCATACTGTTTATTCTTTTGAATGTGTTCTTAGGTACAAATTCAAAACCAATCTTACAGATGATAGAAGTAGGATTACATAACTTTATGTAAAAAGAGGGGATTGAAATGGATCAATCAGTATTGATTTTGTTTGCAATATTTATTCCGATTGTCTTGGGTGTATATTTATTGGCAAGACCAGACTATAAAAGCAGAGTGTCGCTTGTTGCGAATGCATCGGTAGGGTTTGCCATAACGACGGTTTTATCGCTTGTTATATTGATTGAAGGCGATCTGAGACTGGATGTATTTACTATTGGAAAAAATATGAATATATATTTTCATGTGGATGATATGAGCCGTGTTTTCGGTACAATTGTAACGATTGTTATGCCACTGGTCGGAATTTATGCGTTTGAATATATGTCGCATTATAAGAAGGAAGAAAAGCGATTTTTTGGTTTCTTTCTTATGGTCTATGGTGTGTTACTTGCGCTTACATATGCAGGAAATGTTGTAACGTTTTACTTGTTCTATGAGCTTATGAGTTTAAGTTCTGTGCCGCTTGTTTTTCATTTTAGATCAAGAGAAGCAATTATGGCAGGGCTTAAATATCTATTTTACTCTTTATGTGGTGCGTACTTTGTGTTATTTGGAATTTATTTCCTGAATCAATATACTATAACTTTAGATTTTGTGGCAGGTGGAACATTGAATATGGCAAGAGTGGCTGGAAGTGAAGGCTTGCTCTTGGTTGTGGCGATGAGTATGATTATTGGATTTGGTGTAAAGGCTGGTATGATACCGCTTCATGCATGGCTTCCAAATGCGCATCCAATTGCACCAGCTCCAGCAAGTGCGGCACTCTCATCTTTAATTGTTAAGATGGGTGTGTTTGGTGTAATGAGAGTGGTTTACTACTTATTTGGTGCGGAGTTTTTAAGAGGGACATGGGTACAGTATACTTGGTTGACACTTACTTTGATTACAGTGTTCTTTGGCTCCATGATGGCTTATAGAGAAAAGCAGTTTAAAAAGAGACTTGCATACTCGACGGTTAGTCAGGTGTCTTATATTTTATTTGGCATGGCGCTCATGCAGTCACAGGCACTTATAGGTTCCGTTTTACATATTTTATTCCATGCAGTAATTAAATCTGCACTGTTTCTGAGTGCGGGGGCAATTATTTATAAAACAGGAGTAGAGCGAGTAGATGAGATGAGAGGTATTGGCAAGAAAATGCCTAAGATTATGTGGTCATTTACGCTTTGCTCTCTGGCTCTTATTGGGATTCCTCCTGCAAGTGGATTTATCAGCAAATGGTATTTGGCAACGGGCTCTCTGGCAACAGAAATTCCTGTAATTGCTTGGCTTGGACCAGTGGTTCTTTTGGTAAGTGCTTTGCTCACAGCGGGATATTTATTACCAATTGCAATTGATGGATTTTTCCCAGGTCCAGACTTTGACTATAAACATTTAGAAAAGAAAGACCCAACCAAACAGATGATAGTTCCAATTATGATTTTGGCTGCACTGGCAGTGTTATTTGGGGTGTTACCAAATCCTGTCATATCTTATGTAACTGAATTGGTTGCGTCAGTGCTTTAGAAAGAGGTGTTCTATGAGTCAGTATTGGATTTTGGTAGCAATTCTTCTTCCTATGGTAGGTGGAGTTGCAACACGATTTATTCCATTTAAAAAGGAAAAGCAGATGTTCTTTTTTGTGGAGATGTATATGATTATCACTTCATGCATCGTATGGGGGTTAATTACCGGTGGAACAACGGAAGTGTTTCATGTGGTTCACTTTGTAAATGATTTGTCGATTTCTTTCAAGATAGATGGATTGACAATGGTGTTTGCAGGGCTTGTGTCTGTATTATGGCCACTAGCTACGTTATATGCATTTGAATATATGGAACACCATGACAGACAAAATACATTTTTTATGTTTTATAGTTTGGCTTATGGTGTAACTCTTGGTATTTCATTTGCATCGGATATGTTGTCTATGTATTTCTTTTATGAATTATTGACCTTATCTACGGTGCCATTGGTTATGCATAGCTTGGAAAGAGATGCAATTTTGGCAACTAGAAAATATTTGTATTATTCCCTTGGAGGTGCGGCATTTGCCTTAATGGGACTAGTCTTTTTGATTGTGTATGGAGATACATTGGAGTTTCAATTTGGCGGAGTATTGAATATGGCAAAAATAGGTGGAAATGCAAATATGCTGTTGTGGATTTACCTGTTTGCGTTCTTAGGATTTGGTGTAAAAGCTGCGATTTTTCCTGTGTGTGAATGGCTTCCAACCGCAGGTGTTGCTCCAACACCAGTTACAGCGCTTTTGCATGCTGTAGCAGTTGTAAAAGCAGGTGTATTTGGCATTATCCGTTTGACCTACTATAGTTTTGGAACAGGATTCTTGCGAGGTACATGGGTGCAGGATGTAGTTATGATCCTTGCGATGTTTACGGCGGTATATGGATGTAGCCGTGCGGTAAAAGAGTCACATATTAAAAGACGCTTGGCATATTCTACAGTAAGTAATTTATCCTATATTATTTTTGGGGTAACGATTATGACACCATTAGGGCTTGTTGGAGCATTATGCCATATGGTGTGTCATGCAGTAATGAAGATTTGTTCTTTCATGTGTGCAGGTGCATTTATGCATCAGACTGGAAAGAAGTACATATTTGATATGGATGGACTTGGACGTAAGATGCCTATCATTTTTGTATGCCTTGGACTTAGTGGCGCAGGGCTTATGGGTGTGCCAGGCTTGGCCGGATTTATCAGTAAGTGGAATCTTGCTGCGGCAGCAGTAGATAGCAAAAATCCAGTTGCATATGTGGGAATTGTTTGTTTGCTTATTTCTGCGTTGCTTACGGCAATTTATATGATGAGTATTGTGATGAGAGCATTTTTTCCACCACATGATTTTGATAAGAATACAATACGAAATGCAAAGGATCCAGGATGGAAGATGTGTTTGCCAATTATAATATGTGCGGTATTTACACTTCTGTTGGGGTTTTTCTCGACACCGCTGGTGCAGTTCTTTAGAACGGTTGCCGTGGGAGTATATTAGAAAGGGGACGAATAAATGACAATAAGTAGTTTGGTTTATCTTATGGTATTTATGCCAATGGTTGGTGCATTCGTTTCCTATCTGATTGGACGAGTGAGTAAAACGGGCAGAGATAATTTTGTGGCTGTTATTGCAGTGGTGGAATTTGTGTTTTCCATAATGCTTGTTGCTGCAGATGTAGGGCATGAAGGCATGCTCATATATGTGCCTGAAGTATGTGGAATGGGTCTTACCTTTACGATCGATGGTTTTCGTGTGCTGTATGCTTCGATTGCTTGCTTTATGTGGGCAATGACATCGCTTTTTTCAAAAGAATACTTTACACACTATCGTAATCGCAATAGATATTATTTGTTCCAACTGATTACACTTGGTGCAACCGCAGGCATCTTTTTATCTGCAGATTTGTATACGACATTTATCTTTTTTGAAATTATGTCCTTGTCTTCCTATGTATGGGTAGCGCATGACGAAAAGGCGGATTCGATGAGAGCTGCTGCAACTTATTTGGCGGTTGCAGTAATCGGTGGTTTGAGCCTCCTTATGGGATTGTTCTTACTGTACAACCAGACTGGTACACTATTAATTAGTGAACTCTATGAAGCTTGTCAGGGTAAAAATGTATACCCTGCTTGTCTGTGTATGTTGGTTGGTTTTGGAGCAAAAGCAGGTGCGTTTCCGCTCCAAATCTGGCTTCCCAAAGCACACCCAGTGGCACCAGCGCCAGCAAGTGCATTGCTGTCTGGTATTTTAACTAAAACAGGTATTTTTGGTGTACTTGTTATTAGCTGTCAGATTTTACTCCACGATGCTATGTGGGGAGCATTCATTTTAATCATTGGTTTAATTACAATGTTTTTAGGTGCAATTTTAGCAGTGTTCTCAATCGATTTTAAAAGAACGCTTGCATGCTCTTCGGTATCTCAGATTGGATTTATTCTAGTCGGAGTTGGTATGCAGGGGCTTTTAGGTGAGCATAATGAAATCGCAATTCGTGGAACAGTACTTCACATGGTAAATCACTCATTATTTAAATTGGTTTTATTTATGGCAGCGGGTGTTATTTACATGAATCTTCACAAATTGGATTTAAATGATATTCGTGGTTTTGGACGAAAAAAACCATTGCTTAAGTATATTTATTTGATGGGCGCGCTTGGTATTGGAGGTATTCCGCTTTGGAGTGGATATATCAGTAAAACTCTTTTGCATGAAAGTATGGTAGAGTATATTCATGAATTAGAGGGCGGGCATATTATGGAAAGCTTTTTTACACTTTCCAACATGCAAACTTTTGAATGGATCTTTCTTATAAGCGGTGGTATGACAATCGCTTATATGATAAAGCTTTATGTAGCTGTGTTTGTAGAAAAGAATCAAGATGCAGCAGTACAGGAAAAATATGACGGTATGAAGAAGTATATGAATCCAGTAAGTAGTGCTGTGCTTACATTATGTGCAACTTTGTTCCCAGTTATGGGAATGCTGCCATATGCCATTATGGATAGGATGGCGGATATGAGCGAAGGTTTTATGGGGTGGAATCATGCAGGTCATAGTGTTGATTATTTTACATGGCTAAATTTAAAAGGAAGTGTCATCTCTATTGTGATAGGTGTAGCCATATACTTCCTTGTTATCCGCAAACTTCTTATGAATAAGCAAGAAGATGGTAATAGGGTTTATGCAAATCGTTGGTGGAAATACTTTGATTTGGAAGACTATTTCTATAGACCGGTATTGCTTAGATTTTTACCGACAGTATGTGCTGCTGTATGTTTAGTAATTGACCGACTGGTAGATGGAAGTGTGGTAATTCTTCGTAGAACTATTTATAAAGATAGTCTGATTTATAAGGAGATGGATGAGGGTAATCAGATTACCTATGCGCTAGGAACCTTCTTTAATAAAGCAGAGGACGCATTGAATAAAACAGTATGGCGCAGTGAACCGCATAAAATCGAATTTACACATCGGTTTGCCATGAAGTATGCATCATTTAAAGAAAATTTTGGTTTTATTGAGCGAAGTTTGTCTTATGGATTGATTTTGTTCTGCTTGGGTCTTTGTGCAGTTCTAATTTATTTGTTATTTACAGCGACCTTATAAAGAAACATTATTGAAAATTTACAAACTTGTGTTAGAATACTATCAGACGGTTTTACAAAGGAGAATAGAAAGTTATGGGATTACAAGATGATTTAAGAGCACAGCTGATTAAACAGTTTCCTGCAGAAGTAATTGAGCTTGCAGAACAGAATGGCACAAGATATTATGCTTGTCCTACCTGTAAAAGACCAGTTGCAAAAAGTGATACAACATGTCCTGGCTGTCAGCAGGTGTTAGGCTGGGGAAAGATAAAGGAACTTGAAACAGGACCAATGGGACCAAGATATGCAACATTAAAATTTGAAGTGGCAGGAGATTTTTCAAAGGGAGATTGTAGAAAATGTCCTCTTTCATATATTGCAAAATCTGCAACAGAAAATGTATATGAATGTCCACTTAATTTAAGATCTAGATGCCCAATCGCAATTGAATAGCTAAGAAGACGGAGAGAAATCTCCGTCTTTTTTGTAAAATGTTTAATAGAGAGGATGTTTTGTGCAAAATATAATTGACAGATGAAATAAGATTTGTAAAATAATAATGTACTAAAAATAAAAGAAATGAGAGGAATACTTATGTTAGAAAAATTATTTAAATTAAAAGAAAATAATACTAACGTAAAGACAGAAGTTGTGGGTGGTATTACCACTTTCATGACAATGGCTTACATTTTAGCTGTTAATCCACAGATCCTTTCTGCGTCTGGCATGGATTCACAGGCAGTTCTTATGGCTACAGCAATCGCTTCCTTTATTGGAACAATCGCTATGGCATTTATGGCAAACTATCCATTTGCACTTGCTCCTGGTTTGGGCTTAAATGCATATTTTGCTTACACAGTTGTTCTTCAGATGGGATACAGCTGGCAGTTTGCGTTATTCGCAGTATTTTTAGAAGGTTTAGTGTTCATTGTATTATCGCTTACAAATGTACGTGAAGCTATTTTCAATGCGCTTCCATTACAGCTTAAGAAAGGTATTTCGGTTGGTATCGGATTATTTGTAGCTTTTATCGGTTTACAGAATGCAAATCTTGTAGTAGCAGATAGCGCAACAAAAGTTACCAGCGTTAACTTTACAGAAAACTTTAATACAGTAGGTATTGGAGCGTTACTTGCAGTTATTGGTACACTTATCATTGTTATCCTTTCAGTAAAGAAAGTAAATGGTGCGATTCTTATTGGTATCATTGCTACATGGTTACTCGGTATTGTTTGTCAGCTTACAGGTATCTATACTGTTGATCCAGCAAACGGATTCTACTCTTTGCTTCCAGCTTGGTCAGAATTTAACATTGGTGCAATCGGACAGACCTTTGGACAGTGTTTCAGTCCTGCAGCATTTGCAAATGTAAATTGGTTAGATCTTTTTGTAATTATGTGCTCTTTCCTTATGGTAGATATGTTTGATACACTTGGTACTGTTATCGGTGTTGCAAATAAAGCAAAGATGCTTGATAAAGATGGAAAACTTCCAAAGGTAAAAGAAGTATTATTAGCAGATGCAATTGCTACTTCTGCAGGCGCAGTACTTGGTACTTCTACAACAACAACTTTCGTAGAAAGTTCAGCTGGTGTATCAGCAGGGGCTAGAACAGGTCTTGCATCTGTTGTAACAGGTGTATTGTTCCTTCTTTCTGTATTCCTCTCACCGGTATTCTGTGCGATTCCAGGATTTGCTACAGCACCAGCACTTATTTATGTTGGTTTCCTTATGATTTCTGCTGTGGTTGAAATTGATATGGAAGATTTTTCAGAAGCGATTCCTGCATATCTTTGCTTGATTGGAATGCCACTTTTCTATAGCATTTCCGAAGGTATTGTATTTGGTGTTGTTTCATATGTTATAATCAATGTATTCTGTGGTAAAGCAAAGAAAGTTACACCACTTATGTATATTTTAGCGGTGTTATTCATTCTTAAATATATTTTCTTATAAAAATAATGACTATCTGCTCCCGAGTCTGTAGGATTCGGGAGCTTTTCCTATTTATTGTGGAAAAAGAAGCTTCTAGTGATGTTTCTTTGTTTACAATATGGGCTTTTTTTAGTAAAATATGTACGAAAGTACGCCTAAAGGGCGTCTATTTCGATGATATGCAAAAGCCTTAGAAAAAGAGGAGAGTACAATGAAGAAAAAATTACTCGCATTAGGTTTAGGGTTGCTTATGATGCTTGCAATTGCAATGCCACAGATGAATGTATTTGCGGATGAAGCAAAGATTGTGGATGTTATGTTTGTACATGATACGCATTCGCATTTGAATGAATTTACTACGGTAGAAACAACAGAGTCTGTAACAATGGGCGGTTTTGCAAGAATCAAAACATTGATTAATGAACAGAAAGAAAAGAATCCAAATACATTGCTTTTAGATGGCGGTGATTTTTCTATGGGCACATTAGTTCAAGCAGTTTATGAAGAGGAAGCTGCAGAACTTCGTATGCTTGGGGAATTGGGAATTGATGCAACAGTACTTGGTAATCATGAATTTGATTATAAAGCAAAAGGCCTTTCGAATATGTTGAATGTTGCCGTGGCAAGTGGTGATATGGTCCCTTCACTTGTGTTCTGTAATATGGATTGGGATACTATGAAGGCGGAAGGGTTGACAGAAGACCAACAGCTTATCTGGGAGGCTTTTGAAAATTACGGAGTAAAGGATTACATTGTAGTTGAAAAAGGCAATGTAAAAATTGCAATTCTTGGTGTGTTTGGTAATGATGCAATGGCATGTGTGGCACAGTGTCCAGTAGTTTTTAAAGATCCAGTGGAGGCTGTCCAAGAAACAGTTGCTACTATCAAAGCAAATGAAGATGTGGACATGATTGTATGCGTCTCACATAGTGGTGTAGCAGAGGATGAGGAAAAGTCCGAAGATGAAATTTTAGCCAAAGCAGTTCCTGAATTAGATTTGATTATTAGTGGTCATACACATACCAAATTAGAAGAACCAATTGTGCATGGTAATACATATATTGTGTCGTGTGCTGAATATGGAAAATATTTGGGCAATATGTCTCTTGTGCAGAATGTAGAGGGGCGTTGGGATTTGGCAAAATATAATCTGGTTGAAGTAACACCTGAAATTGAAAAAGATGTACAGACACAAGAGGCGGTAGATCAGTTTATGTCTCTCGTTGATGAAAAATATCTGGCTCAGTTTGGTTATACAAAAGATCAAGTGCTTTGTACGAATGAAGTTTCATTTTCTGCATTAAAAGATTTATATAATATTCATGAAGAATTAAATCTTGGAAGCATTATTGCGGATGCATATGCATATGCGGTTGATAACTCTGATACCGGAGACGATACTCTTGTTGCTGTTGCGGTGGCTCCATCTGGAACTATTCGAGACACCTATGCTCTGGGGAATATCACGGTAGAAAATGTATTCAATTCTTTTTCTTTAGGTATCGGTGAAGATGGTATTCCAGGATATCCATTGATTAGTGTTTATTTGACGGGTGAGGAGTTAAAACTGGTTGCAGAAATTGATTCGACAGTATCGGATCTGATGACATCAGCTAGATTATACACCTATGGTTTGTGGTGGCATTATAATCCAAATCGCATGTTGTTAAATAAGACTACGGATGCATTCCTTGTGGATAGTAATGGAAATCGCGTTGAGTTAGAAGATGATAAATTGTATCGAGTAGTAACTGATTTTTATAGTTCACAGATGCTTGGTGGAGTAACAGATATGTCTTATGGACTTTTATCTCTTGTTCCAAAATATGCTGATGGAACTCCGATCGAACGATATGAAGATGCTGTAATTAAGATGGACGGTAAGGAATTAAAGGCATGGACGGCGATTGCACAGTACATGGAAAGCTTTGAGGATACGGATGGAGATGGTGTTCCAAATATGCCAGATAAGTATGCACAGAAAGAAGGACGTAAAGTTGTCGAAGACAGCATGAAGATTGGGGATTTGATTTCAAATCCAAATAGGTTCTTTTTTATGATAGTTGGTATTGTAGCAGTGCTGATTGCGGTTGTTATTGTGATTTATAAAGCAATCCGTAAATTTTCTCGTAAATATGGAATCATAACCAGAATCAGAGAGATAAAAACTTTCTTTAATAAAATAAAGAGATTAGTAAAAGCAATAAAAAAGTAAATTAGAAATAGAGGCAATAAGTAATGGAAAAGATTATTTTAACAGGTGACAGACCAACAGGGAAACTTCATGTGGGACACTACGTTGGTTCATTAAGAAGAAGAGTACAGTTACAGAATTCTGGAGAATTTGATAAAATTTTTATCATGATTGCAGATGCACAGGCACTTACGGATAACTTTGAAAATCCAGAAAAGGTGCGTCAGAATATTATAGAAGTAGCTTTGGATTATCTGTCGGTAGGGCTTGATCCAGAAAAATCAACATTGTTTATTCAATCTCAGATTCCGGAACTTACAGAGTTGACGTTTTTTTATTCAAACTTAGTTACAGTATCTCGTTTGCAGAGAAATCCTACTGTAAAAACAGAAATTAAAATGCGTAATTTTGAAACCAGCATACCAGTAGGCTTCTTTACTTACCCAATCAGCCAGGCTGCAGATATTACAGCATTTAAAGCAACCTGCGTACCAGTTGGGGAAGACCAGCTTCCAATGATTGAACAGACAAGAGAAATCGTACGTAAGTTTAACTCTATCTACGATGAAGTATTGGTAGAACCAGAAGTATTACTTCCGGAAAATGCAGCATGCTGCAGACTTCCGGGTATTGATGGAAAAGCAAAAATGAGTAAATCACTTGGCAATTGCATCTATCTTTCGGATACAGAAAAGGATGTTAAGACAAAGGTTATGAGTATGTATACTGACCCTACTCATATTCAGATTACAGACCCAGGCCACGTAGAAGGCAACTGTGTATTTACTTACCTGGATGCATTTAGCAACGAAGGTCATTTCGCAGAATACTTACCAGAATATGCAAATCTTCAGGAATTAAAAGATCACTATACAAGAGGTGGTCTTGGTGATGTGAAGATTAAGAAATTCTTAAATAGTGTACTTCAGGAAGAACTTGCTCCAATCCGTGCAAGACGTGCAGAATTTGAAAAAGATATCCCTATGGTATATGATATCTTAAAACAGGGTAGTGAGAATGCTCGTGCGGTAGCAGCACAGACTATGGATGAAGTAAAACGTGCAATGCGCATCAATTATTTTGATGATGCAGAGCTTATCCGTGCACAGAGTGAAAAGTACCAAAGAACTGAATAGAAAATTGTTCATAATGATGAAAATGCTCATTTCAACTTGTATACATTTGGAATGAGTATTTTTTTTACTAACTTGATGTTATAATTTCTATATCCGACTACGCAGAGACGTAGGGATTATTTTATTTAAAACAGGGGGTAAAAAAATGAAAAAGAAACTTATGGCTTTATTGTTATGCTTAACAATGGTAGCAACATTATTCGCTGGCTGTGGTGGCGGCGGAGAAGAAGCTGGTGGAGAAGCTGGCGGAGATGCAGGCGTGAAAGCAACTGTATTCTGGTATGAAGAAAGTGACGTTTATTTAAGCTCAGTTCGTACAGAATTAAATGCTGAATTAGACAAACTTGGTATCGCTTATGACAACCAGTTCGCAGCTAACGATCAGTCAAAACAGATTGACCAGATTAAGACAGCTATCGCTGGTGGTACAAATCTTTTAATTGTTAACGTAGTTACATCTGGTGCTCCAGATACTGCAGAAGATATTATTGCAGCAGCTGGCGATATCCCAGTAATCTTCTTTAACCGTGCAATCGGTACAGATGGTTCTGACGTAGCAGTTCTTGCAGACAATGCAACAACATGTTTCATCGGAACAGATGCTCCAGAAGCTGGACATATGCAGGGCAAGATGATTGGTGAATACGTTCTTGCAAACTATGACACAATCGACTTAAACGGCGACGGCGTAATTTCATATGCTATGATGAAAGGTGACGAAGCTAATATCGAAGCTATCTATCGTACACAGTATGGTGTAGAAGATGCAGATGCAGTTCTTACAGCAGCTGGCAAACCAGCACTTGCATACTTTGATGCAGCAAACACAGATAAATACCAGGTTGACTTAGGTGGTGCTTGGTCAGCTCAGGCTGCAACAGACTACATGAACACAAACCTTGTAACATACAACGAAGCAAACGGCAACATGATCGAACTTGTTATTTGTAAGTAAGATGGTATGGCTGAAGGTGTTGTTGCTACTCTTCAGGCTAACGGATAAATCTAAGACGGCGCTCTTGTTATTCCTGTATTC
>JAFQWG010000093.1 GCA_017407605.1 Agathobacter sp.
AAAGTCCTGATGTCTCTAGTAGTGAGGCTGTCTGTGCTAGACCAGAGAGACCGCCAAAGGAAAGTGCTTGAATTGCAAGAATGTATTTGACTCCTTCGGAGAATGCATTTTGGCTAATGAGTTGGATGCCATTGCTGATTTCTAGATTTTCCAAAACAAAAATCCATACCAATGGAGGATTAATCCAGAGATTAGAGCAAACCTTAGCAACAATAGAGAATAACACAATGTAGCCACATATTTTTATCAAAGAAAGAAATCCGATTATAATCCCTTCATCCATGATTTGCATGTTAAGTTGAAAGTCGGATGAGGTTTGAGGTGTGAGATTTGAATATTGATGATTGTGTTTTATATCGTCTAAGCTATTAATCAAGTTGATTTCTGTATTATATGTTAAAATCAAAAAGAAAGCGGCGATAAAAAGAGGCAGGAAATAAAGAAATAGATAAGTAACTAGATTGTATTGGTTTGTACCAAAAAGCAAAGGCAGAGCAAAGCCACACACATACATAGGACTAAAATTATTTGTTGTGATAGCAAGAATTGTAGCTTGTTTCTCGGATATTATATGATTTTTATAGAAATCCGATGAAAGCTTGGCTCCAATTGGAAAACCAAAGACAAAACCACAAATCATTGTAATGACAATGGCCACAATATTGGCATTTCCCATTAAACTATCTAGAAATCGACTTTTTAAAAGTACTGAGGAAAGGATAGTAAAAGGCAAAAGTGCAGGTAAAATCTGTTCAAACCAGATAAGAATGCCATTTTTCGAAGCTTCTACCACAATTTCTGGAAAGAAGCAGGAATATAGAATTAAACATACGAATACACAAGTAAATAATATCTTTTTCATATTATTACTTATGAATATAAGGAGGCTTTTATGAGAGTTTTAGAAAATTTACAACCAGAAAGAGTGTTTTATTACTTTGAGGAAATCGCAAAGATTCCACATGGTTCAGGAAATACAAAACAGATTAGTGATTATTTAGTAGAATTTGCAAAAGAACATAACTTAGAACATTATCAAGACGAAGTAAACAACGTTATCATGATAAAAGAAGCAACTACAGGCTATGAATACAGTGATTCAATCATTATCCAGGGACATATGGATATGGTTTGTGAAAAAGAAAGTGATTACAACATTGATTTTGAAAAAGATGGTCTTGAACTTTTTGTAGAAGATGGCTTTGTAAAAGCTCGTGGTACAACACTTGGCGGAGATGATGGCATTGCAGTGGCTTATGCACTTGCATTATTAGAATCTAGCGAATATGCACACCCACGTCTTGAAGTGGTTATTACAATTGATGAAGAGACAGGTATGGATGGTGCTTATGCCATTGATTTATCTATGTTAAAAGGCAAAAAGATGCTTAACATCGACAGCGACGAAGAAGGAGTATTCCTTACTAGCTGTGCAGGTGGAACAGCTGTAAAAGCACTGATTCCTGTAAAACGTAACACAGAAGAAGGTGTAGTTCTTAATGTAAAAGTCGATGGACTTTTCGGTGGACATTCTGGTGGAGAAATCCACAAAGAACGTGGTAATGCATCTATTCTTATGGGCAGAGTATTGAATAACATAGCAAAAGAAGTGCCATTTGGCATTATCACACTTGCTGGCGGATTAAAAGACAACGCAATTCCTAGAGAATGTAATGCATCTATCTTGGTCCCAGAAGAAGGTGTGGAACGTGTAGAGGAAATTATTGCTACAACATCTGAAGTATTAAAGAAAGAATTCTTCTCATCGGATGCAGGTGTACAGGTTACATCTGTTAATGCAGGTGTACAAAGTGCAGACATCTTAGATTTTGTATCTTTAAACAAAGTATTATGCTATTTACGCATGGTTCCAAATGGTGTACAAAACATGAGCCAGGCGATTCCGGGACTTGTAGAAACATCTCTTAACCTTGGAATTATGGAATTAAAAGAAGATGTATTTATGACAGAAACATCGATCAGAAGCTCTGTTCGTTCACGTAAAGAAGACGTACGCGACCGTTTAATCAATATTATTGAAGTATGTGGTGGCGAAGCAGAAGTGATGGGTGATTATCCAGCTTGGGAATATAAAGCAGAGTCCAAACTTCGCGATGAAATCGCAGTTGCATTCAAGAATGTTTATGGGAAAGATGTAAAATTTGATGCAATTCATGCTGGCTTAGAATGTGGTATTTTATCTGAAAAAATCGAAGGACTTGATTGTGTATCTTTTGGTCCACAGAACTTCGACATTCACACACCACAGGAACGCCTTAATATTGAATCTACAGAACGTGTATGGAAGTTCCTTGTAGAGTTCTTAAAACAGGCGAAATAGGGAGAATTATGCTACGAATCGATAAGTACCTAGCTGATTGCGGTATAGGTACAAGAAGTGAAGTGAAAAAATATATAAAAGCAAAGCAAATTACGGTAAATGGTGAAGTAGTTGGTAAACCAGAACAAAAAATAGATGAAAATGTTGATGTAGTTTGTTTTAAAGGTCATCCAATTGCTTATGAAAAGTATGTTTATTACTTGTTTCATAAACCTGCTGGCTGTGTGACAGCAAAACAGGATAATGTCCACAAGACAGTAATGGATTATTTTCCAGATGATATCAAAGCAAAGGATATTGCACCAGTAGGTAGACTCGACTTAGATACTGAAGGCTTGTTATTGTTTACCAATGACGGACCGCTTACACATCATTTACTTAGTCCAACACACCATATTCCAAAGACTTATTATGCTATTTTGGATAAAGAAGTACCTGAAACGGCCATTGAACAGTTCAAAGAAGGTGTAGATATTGGAGATGCTAAGTTAACACTTCCAGCGGAGCTCATAATTTTACCAATTACAGATGATGAGACAGGAAACAAGATTTATTCTGCTGAACTTACCATTCATGAAGGTCGTTTTCATCAGGTGAAGCGTATGTTTGAAGCAGT
>JAFQWG010000015.1 GCA_017407605.1 Agathobacter sp.
ACCTTTGAGCTTTTCCATATCCTTTTTCCAGTCATCTACGGTTGCATACAGATCCTCCAATGCCCATGTATACTCTGTCGGAATTTCATTTCTTTGAGGTATTTTTGTTGTATTATTTTCAGCCATCTCAAATCTCCTTTTCTCTTTTATGATGTATAGAGTTTGTCAAACACAATATTGGACACATTATATTACTCAAAATCATCTAATTATTCTATATAAATAATTTTCCACGCACAACATAAAAGGGATATAACGTCCCAAACGCTACATCCCTTAATTTTTGTCTTATATACTAATATTATTCTGTAACATCAGCATACATGAAATACCAGTATCCTGCAGCTGAATGCCATGAGCCTGTAACCTTTGGACTCTGTAACCAAAAGTCATTGTAGTAAGCAAGAGGAATACAAGCTGCTTCTTCCATTAAAATGTCTTCTGCTGTATGAAGCGCCTTAGAACGTTCTTCCACATCAGTTGTAGTTCTCGATAATTCCATAGCTGCATCATAATCAGCATTATTGAACTTACCATCATTGTTACCATTTGTGCTATATAATAAGTCTAACATATTAGATGCATCTGTATAGTCTCCAACCCATCCGTTACGAGCCATATCATACTCACCATTACGGCGCATAGGAGTAAAGCTTGACCATTCTACTATGTTAACCTGAAGGTTAATTCCAAGTTCCGCATAAGCCTGCTGTAAATACTCAGCAACTACTTTATGATAAGCACTATCATTTGTTGTATAAGAAATAGACGGGAAACCTTCTCCATTTGGATATCCTGCGTCTGCAAGAAGCTGCTTAGCTTCCTCTACATTAGCTTCATGGTTTGTTGTATCAATATAAGCTTTTCCGCCATTTGCGTTAGACATAAACTCTGTACCATCCGTATCAATCCAACCTGGTCCCATGAAGTTGCTTGCAGCAGAATAAGTACCTTGCATTAATGTATTTGCAACATACTCTCGATCAATTGCAAGACTTAAAGCTTTACGAACATTTACATTATCAAAAGGAGCCTTTGCAGTATTAACACTAAGATAGTAAGTACCAATAATTGGCTCTACATTAAACTCACTATTTCCTTCAAGGCTAGGAATCTCCTCTGTTGGAACATCCTTAATCAAAAGAACTTCTCCTGTCTGGTATGCACTGTAAGCCGCATTAGGATCTTCCATTAAGACAAATTTAAGCCTATCAAGCTTAATCGCATCAGCATTCCAGTAATTTGAATTTTTACTAAATGTAATGTGAGAACCTGGTACCCACTCTGTCATGTAGAATGGTCCGTTAGAAACGTATGTCTCTGCAACTGTTGCCCAAGCATCACCATTCTTCTCAATTGTTGCCTGCTGAACAGGACTTAATGTTGCAAATGCTGCAAGACTTCCAAAGAAAGAACATGGAGCATTTAATTCAACTACTAATGTCTTATCATCTATTGCTGTTACTGCTAACGCATCTGCATTACCAGCAATCGCTTCTTCGTAACCCTTAACCATTCCAAGTACCGTTTCTGCGTATGGAGCAGCTACTACTGGATCACATACCCTCTTCCAACTGTAAACAAAATCGTTTGCTGTAAGAGCCGAACCATCAGACCACTTCAAGCCATCCCTTAAATGGAATGTCCATGTAAGACCATCTTCTGAAGTCTCCCATGTTTCAGCCTGACCTGGTTGAAGACTTCCATCCTGACCTACTGTCAGAAGACACTCATAAGCGTGTAAAATCATGTTACCACCGTCAATCGCACTGCTTAATGCAGGATCTACGGTTTCAGGGTCAGGACCAATCTGTACAGCTAATTCCTTACCCTCACTTGTAGCTGGTGCTTCTGCCTCAGAACCACAAGCAACCATGCTTACTACCATACAGGCTGTAAGCAGAAGTGCTAATAACTTCTTCTTCATTTCTTTTCCTCCTCTAAATAGGTATCATTTTTCCCTTCGCATCCTGTTAAAAAAGTTTAACTATGCGCTAGGTACATATAAACACTGCATGGGAACATTTATCACGCAGTTGTCTAACATAATTACTGAAGATAATGGTGACATGCTACATAATGACCTGCACTTACTTCTCTCCACTCTGGCTCTTTTTCAGCACACTCTGCTGTCGCATAAGGACATCTAGTACGGAAACGACATCCAGTTGGTGGATTTAATGGACTTGGTACATCACCCTCTAATACGATACGCTTATTCTCTCTTGCAATCTTAGGATCTGCAATCGGAATCGCGGAAATAAGACTTCTAGTATATGGATGGAGACTGTGTGTAATAAGTTCATGGCTATCTGCAAGCTCAACCATCTTACCAAGGTACATAACGCCGATTCTATTTGAAATATGCTTAACCGCAGAAAGATCATGTGCAATAAACAAATAAGTAAGACCAAGCTCAGCCTGCAAATCCTCAAACATATTGATAACCTGTGCTTGAATGGATACGTCAAGAGCTGAAATAGGCTCATCACAAACGATGAATTCCGGATTTACTGCTAATGCTCTGGCTATACCAACACGCTGTCTTTGTCCACCAGAGAACTCATGTGGATAACGATTTGCATGCTCTGAATTAAGTCCTACACGACGAAGCATCTCTATGATAATGTCGTATCTTTCTTTCTTATTTGTCGCTAACTTATGAATATCAATTGCTTCTCCGACAATATCACCAATTGTCATACGAGGATCAAGACTTGCGTATGGATCCTGGAATACTATCTGCATCTTCTTACGATATGGAAGCATATCAACTTTTATCTTCTTCTCACTATCAAAGATAACCTGATCATCATAAATAATCTTTCCTGCTGTAGGTTCATATAAACGTAATAAAGTACGTCCTGTTGTTGTCTTGCCACAACCAGACTCTCCTACAAGTCCTAAAGTTTCACCCTTTTTCACGAAAAAAGATACATCATCAACAGCCTTTACATATCTCTTGTTCTTACCATATCCGCCAGCCGGAAAGTACTGTTTTAAATGTTCAACCTGTATTAATTTCTTATCCAAGGTTTTCTCCTCCTTCCATCTGTGCCTTCTGATTCATCCAGCACTGTGTATAGTGGACATCGCTAAAGGTCGTTACCGGTGGCATCTCCTTCAAACAAATCTTCATACATCTACTACATCTTGGAGCAAACGGACATCCCTTTGGTGGATTCAAGAGGTCAATCGGTGTTCCTTCAATCGGAACAAGTCTCTCATGCACTTCTGCATCCAATCTTGGAATACTCTTTAATAAGCCCTTGGTATATTCATGCTTTGGATTGTAGAATATATCATCTGTTGTTCCATATTCTACAATTCTTCCACCGTACATAACTGCAATCTTCTCACACATACTAGCTACAACACCAAGATCATGTGTAATCATAATAATCGCCATACCTAGTTTTTCCTTGAGCTCCATCATAAGCTCAAGAATTTGTGCCTGAATGGTAACATCCAATGCTGTTGTAGGCTCGTCCGCAATTAAAAGTTTTGGTTCGCATGCAAGTGCAATCGCAATCATAACACGCTGTCTCATACCACCTGACAACTCATGAGGATACTGCTTCAAACGCTTTTCGGGTTCATTAATACCTACTAAAGTCAAAAGCTCTACTGCCCTTTCATGCGCTTCCTTTTTATTCTTTCCTGTATGAAGAAGAATTACTTCTTCAATCTGATTTCCAATGGAATAAACCGGATTCAAGCTTGTCATAGGATCCTGGAAGATAATAGAAATCTCATTTCCACGAATCTTTCTGAATTCCTTTTCTGACATATTGTGAATCTCATGTCCATTGAATTCCAACGTACCACCCATCAACTTACCAGGATGAGCAGTCAATCCCATTAAACTGTATGCAGTAACAGATTTACCAGAACCACTTTCTCCAACGATTCCTAAAACCTCTCCCTGCTTTACATGGATAGACACATCGTTAAGTGCCTTTACCTCTCCTGCCGGTGTAAAGAAGGAGAGCTTTTCATGATTTATATCAACAAGATATTCTGACATATACTAACCTCCACTAGTTCTTTAATTTCGGGTCAAACGCATCTCTTAAACCGTCACCTAACAGGTTGAAGCTAAGAATAATCAAACTAATCAACAATGCTGGAATGAACAACAAATAAGGATAAGTATTCAATCCGTTAATCGCATCACTTGCAAGACTTCCTAAGGACGGAAGAGGTACTGCTACACCAAGTCCAAGGAAGCTTAAAAAGCTTTCTGTAAAGATGGAGGAAGGAATCTGCAAGGTAGTTGTTACAATCAAAGTACCAATACAGTTTGTAAGCAAATGCTTCTTAATAATTCTACCACTCTTTGCACCAAGTGCTCTTGCTGCTGTAACATACTCATTCTCTTTCAACATAAGAATCTGGCTTCGTACCATTCTAGCCATACCAACCCAGTATAATAAAGCAAAAACAATAAAAATACTAATTAAGTTTGTCCCAACTGTTTGTATCCATCCAAATCCTGGCAACTCCGCAAGAGTCGCTAATGGGGACTTTAATGCAAATGATAGCAATACAATTAATAAAACATCAGGTACTGTATAAATAATATCTACAATTCTCATCATTACAAGGTCTACCCAGCCACCTAAAAAGGCTGCAACAGAACCATAGATAGAACCGATCACTAAAATAATCGCTGTTGCAATCAAACCAACAGTAAGCGAAATACGACTTCCCATCATAACACGAATTGCATAATCACGTCCCATCTTATCAGTTCCTAAAATGTGAGGGAATACCTTTTCTCCTGCTTCAATTCTTGCAAGTTCTTCTGCTGAATACTGCATTGGTGCAAGATTATTTGCTCCCTTCATTTGTACCTCATAGGAATATGGATAAAACATAGGAACAATAAAAGAAATAAACATAATAAAAATGATAACAATCAAACTCGCCATTGCTACTTTATTCTTACGAAGTCTTCTGAAACCGTCCTTCCAGAAGCTCACGCTCTCTCTCATTACAACAAGGCTTTCTTTTTCTGCCTCAGAAGCCGGCATAAAATCTTCCGGACTATACTTCATCTGAAAACTAATTGGATTTTCCTTCATGTCTGCCTCCTAAACTATTTCAACTTAATACGAGGGTCTACCAGCTTGTAAACAATATCTACTACCACATTCATAACAACAATGATTGTTGCAAGGAAAATAGTGGTTCCCATAATAACGGTATAATCTCTGGAATTGATAGAACCAATAAATTCACCGCCAAGTCCGGGAATTGTGAAAATTTTCTCTACTACGAAGCTACCTGTTAATGTATAGGCAATCATCGGTCCCATATATGTGATAACTGGAAGAATCGCATTACGCAATGCATGTTTAAAAATTCTCTTCTGCTCTGAAACACCCTTTGCCTTTGCAGTTCTCATATAATCCTGTCCAAGAACATCAAGCATAGAAGAACGCATAAGTCTCATAATATATGCTGTCGGATAAAATGATAATGAAATAACCGGCATAACATAATGTTGCCAAGAAGATAGTCCATAAGTAGGCAAAAGTTTTAAGTTAACACCAAGAACATACATTAATACGGTGCAAATCACAAAACTTGGTACTGCGATACCACAGGTTGCAAGAACACTAATAAAGTTATCTAAAAACTTTCCTCTATTTATCGCCGCATAACATCCTAGCGGAACACCTAAACATAAGGAAACAATAATCGCAACACCACCAACCTTGGCAGAAACAGGGAACTTTGTCAGAATAATAGACATAACCGAACGACCTCTCTGCTTTAAGCTGTCTCCAAAGTCACCATGCAGTGCATCCGTAATGTAAGTAATGTACTGTTCACCTAACGGCTTATCCAATCCATACTTTGCCTCTAAGGCTGCCATCGCAGCTGGACTTACCGCTTTCTCTGAGAGGAACGGCCCACCCGGTACCAGATTCATCAGAAAAAATGTAAGAGTTGCAACGGCCCAGATTGTTACAATTGCAAGTCCAACTCTTTTTAAAATATACTTTAACATAATATATCCTTCTCCTTCTCTTAAATATAGTACTCTGCAACTATCCTGTATCTTTCTAGTTACATCTTTTCTTTCACCATAAAAAATGTGGCTAGTTAGGCTTTCTAAGCAGGCAAAAAAATTTTCCTGCTTTTCTTGTATAACTATCCACTCTATTTATGCATAGTATTCAAAACAAATTTCACAAAATTATCTTATTTTTTCGATATTTCTCGTAACTTTTGTCGGTACAGAGTTGATTTTAAATGGATTTACAAAACGTGTCAAGTACCGCATTTTAGCAAAACTGGCAGATAATTGTTTGACTATTCATGAATATTCATCATTTTTTAATATCTTGCATATTTATCATCTTCCTATACATTATAACGCATATTTTTACATTTTGCATTAAATTTATAAAATTTAACAATTTTTTAAATTACAACACAAGTTTTGACAAAATTTTTCGCAAAAACAGGATATGTAATTCCATTTGTATTTTTATCATTGACAATTCTCTTTTTATGTATTATTGTATTAATCAAGTAGTACACTAATACAGTGATACATTTTAAGCAACATTTGTCTACTATTTATAAAGAAAGGATGATATAATGGCATGGGAAC
>JAFQWG010000094.1 GCA_017407605.1 Agathobacter sp.
ATGTAAGATTCCAAGGTTTTGGTGGTGTTTGTGTACAGATAGACTCAAGTCTATATGAGGAAATAATTTCTGCTTTGAAGGCTGAATTATAGAATTCTAGAGCAAACTGATAGTAATGTGTAGAACAATCATGTAAATAACTTAGAATGTAATGCTGTTGTATGATTGGAAAGAAGGGAAAATATGAAAAGAACGAAACGTATCGTTGTCTGTCTGCTTACCATAGCCATGATACTACCCCTCATGTCTTGTGGAAATGAGCAGTCACAGCAGGATAATTTGGAAAAGATACAAATAGCATGTCCAGCCTATAATCCAGAGGATGCAAAGAATGCAGCGATGGATTTTTCGGTAAGACTTTTTCAGAATTCGGTAAATCCACCTTATGAGGCTATGAAAATTGCAGACGATAATGTGCTTATTGCTCCTACATCTGTATTAACTGCTTTGGCGATGACTGCAAATGGTGCGAAGAATAATACATTAGCTCAAATGGAAGAAGTATTTGGAATTGGATGTGAACCATTAAGAGATTACATGCGAACATATCTTGATAATCTTCCAAATGAGGAAAAATACAAGCTTCACATGGCAAATTCAATTTGGATAAAAGATGACGAAGATTTTATCGTTAACGAGGATTTTGTAGAGATAAACGAATCCTTCTTTGATGCAAGTGTGTTTGAAAAGGAATTTGATAAAAAGGCATTAAGGGAAATCAATGACTGGGTAGAGGATAATACAGATGGTATGATTGAGGAAGTGTTAAACGAAATCCCAGAGGATGCCGTGATGTATCTAATTAATGCTCTAGCATTTGAAGCAGAGTGGGAAGAGATTTATAAGACGACACAAATCCGAGATGGTAAGTTTACACTTGCAAATGGGATTGTGCAGGATGTGGAATATATGCATTCAGAGGAAAATCTGTATTTGGAAAATGAAAAAGCGACCGGATTTGTGAAGTATTATAAAGATAGAAAGTATGCTTTTGCAGCGATTCTTCCAAACGAGGATGTGAGTATATCTGAGTATGTGGGAAGTATGTCTGGAAGCAGTCTAAAAGAGCTTTTGGATAATACGAAAGAGATACAGGTCAATGCATCAATTCCAAAATTTGACGTAGAGGATGACATCTTATTAAACGATACCTTAAAAGTAATGGGAATGATGGATGTATTTGATACTAATAAAGCCGATTTAAGTGGAATTGGTACACATGCGGATGGAAATCTATATGTGAACCGTGTAATTCATAAAACACATATGCAGGTAGATGAAAAAGGTACAAAAGCTGGAGCAGCGACAGTGGTAGAAGTGATGTGCGAATCTGCGATGGAAATGCCAGATGTAAAAACAGTACGTCTTGACCGACCATTTATTTATATGATTATTGATTGTGAAACTAATCAGCCGATTTTTATGGGAACCATGCAGCAGGTAAAACCGTTGTCAAAGTGTGGTGTGGAAGATATTTGTGGCTACCCAACTGCGAATTAAATGAAATAAAAGAAATCAGCAAAGTCTTTGACATGTAAGTTAGAAATCCGTAAAATATGAGAAGGTTAAGTGTAGAAATTTGTTTTACATGATTATTAGCAAAAAATTATATGGAGAATTTTATGGATATGCAGAATATGAAATTATACGGAAATAATGATATGGTAAAAATCGACTGTCACGACTGTAAGGGGTGTTCATCCTGTTGTCGTGATATGGGAGAATCCATCTGGTTAGATCCGTATGATGTGTATAATCTTACGACTTCACTTGGTAAAACATTTGAAAGTCTATTGCAAAAAGAAGTAGAACTTCATGTAGAAGACGGACTTGTCTTGCCCAATATTCGTATGGCAGGTGAAGAAGATCCAAAGTGCAGTTTCTTAAACGAAGATGGAAGATGCAGTATTCATACAATACGCCCAGGCTTCTGCAGACTGTTCCCTCTTGGTAGAAATTATGAAGATGGAAAGCTAAGCTATTTTGTGCTTGAGGATGCATGTCTAGCTCCTTCAAAATCAAAGATTAAGATTAATAAATGGTTAGGTGTACCTCGATTAAAAGACTATGAAGGATTCTTAATAGAATGGCATGCATTAACCAAAGGTCTGCGTGCATTTTATGAAGCGAATGCAGATAATGATGCAGTTATAAAAGCAGTTAATATGCAGTTTTTGCAGATTTTTTATTTAACGCCTTATACAGCTGATGATTTTTATAGTCAGTTTTATGAGCGTAAAGAAAAGATGTATGCGTTTTTAGATTCGCTTGGAATTCATTTACAGTAGTATGGAAAAAAATACAAGTATAGTCTAGGGTTATTCTGTAGAAAATACCATTAGAACAATATAGACATGGTATTAAAGGAGAATGAAAGCAGATGAACAATGGCTATCGAATTCGTATGATTATAACCGATTTACTACTGTTAGGATTATATTTATTCGTAATCTTAGAAGGACTAAAATAAAACAAGGGGCTTCGCAAATGGATTTTTATCCAGTTGCTGAAGCCCTTTTTAATTTACATAATAGATGCAATTTTTATGGTCTTTGTCCCATACCGCCTTCAAGTGTAAGGGTTTCACCAGTCATGTATTTAAAGTCTGGATTTGCAAGTTGTACACATACGCGTCCGATTTCAAGTTCAGAGTCGCCATAATGTCCCATTGGTGGCATATGAACATTTGCTTTGAATGCTTCAGGATAAGCTTTTTCAAAGCCTTCAAGCTGTGCTGTCCAAGCAAGTGGGCATACAACGTTGACATTGATGCCATCTTTTCCCCATTCAGTAGCAGCTACACGTGTAAGACCACGGATACCTTCTTTTGCAGCGGCGTAAGCACACTGGCCGAAGTTACCAAAAAGTCCTGCACCAGATGCGAAGTTGATTACAGAGCCTTGTGTCTTAGCAAGGTATGGATAGCAGGCTTTCATGTAATGGAAGGTTGCATAAAGTCCAGAGTATACCGCTAAGTCAAATTGTTCTACAGAGTGTTCTGCTAAAGTTACACCGGAAGCAGAAGCTTGCGCATTATTGATGAGTACGTCGATACGACCAAATTTATCAATTGTCTGTTTTACAACGTTTCCTACAACAGTTTCGTTGTCAACACCAGCGCTAACGTCTGCGGCAACGATTAATACTTCAATCCCATAAAGTCTTTCCAATTCTTCTTTTGCATCTTCGAGTTTCTGCAAGTTACGTCCAGTAAGTACGAGGTTACAACCTTCTTTTGCATAAGCAGTTGCGATACCATATCCAATCGAACCGCAGCGTCCATCAGAAAGAACAGCTCGTCCACCTCCAGTAATAATTGCAGTTTTACCTGTTAAGTGTCCCATGTACTTGTCCTCCTAAAAGTAGATTATTTTAATCCAAGTGTTTCGATGATGTCGTTCTTTGGCATAAAGCCGACAGAGGTTTTTGTAAGCTGTCCATTTTCGAAAAGTAAGAGTGTAGGAATACTTGCTACACGATACTGCATTGCGAGGTCATTCTGTTCATCTACATTTACTTTTCCAACTTTCACTTTGCCTTCAAATTCTTCTGCAAGTTCTGCGATAACTGGTGATAACATCATGCATGGTCCACACCAGGTTGCCCAGAAATCTACAAGTACTGGGATATCACTTTTTAATACTTCTGTTTCAAAATTATCTTTTGTTAAAATTACTTCTGCCATTTTTATTTCTCCTTTTATATCTTACTGTGCAAGTGATTTGCTTTTCTATATCTGTAGTATAACATAAAATTGAAAAAAGAATGTGATAAAGTCACATTTTGAAAAAAATTATTTTTTTATATGCATGGTTGTTTGGAAAACGCAAAAATGATAATATAAAATTTAGTTGGATACGTCATTTTGGAGAGTTATGTAATGCAAAAAAAGAGGCTTTGTTTGATTGATGAATATCGTGGATTTGTAGTATTGAATATGGTTGCCTACCACGCAATTTGGGATTTGGTATATATGTTTGGTGTAGACATACAGTGGTATAAATCAGACGCTGGGCATATTTGGCAGCAGTGGATTTGCTGGAGTTTTATTTTAGTATCAGGATTCTGCTGGCAAATGGGAAAACACCCACTAAAGAGAGGGCTGCTTGTATATGCGGCCGGTGCTTTGGTTTCACTTGTAACCGTGCTTGTGATGCCAAATTCTAAAGTTTTGTTTGGGGTGCTTACATTATTGGGGTCATGTATGATTTTGATGATTCCATTGGATTTGCTTTGTGAGAAGATACCAGCGGTTGCGGGTGCAGTAGTAAGTTTTCTGTTGTTCTTGTTTACGTATCCAGTAAATAGGGGATATCTTGGTTTGGGAGCAAAGAATGTCATGACATTGCCACAAGAATGGTACGCCAACAGTTTTACCACATATTTGGGATTTATGGAAAAGGGGTTCTTTTCAACGGACTATTTTTCATTGTTTCCATGGTTATTTCTGTTTATCACAGGTTACTTTCTATATAAAGTAGTTATGGCAAATACAAATAGAATAATAAAGGATTTAGAAAAGTCTGTTTGTCCATCATTTGGATGGATTGGAAAACATGCACTTATCATTTATCTGTTACACCAGCCTGTGATTTATGTGGTGTTGTCGGCGTGGAATGGTATTTGCTAAGGATATGAATACATTTACCTAGGAGGAAAAAATATGATATGTATCAAAAATGGAACTGTATATAATGCAGTCACACCAGAAGGAATAGTAGCTGACATTTTGGTGGAAAATGGAAAAATTAAAGAAATAGGACCAAACCTTTCGGTAGGAGCAGAGGTGGAAATCATCGATGCGACAGGTAAACAGGTATATCCTGGCTTTGTTGAAGCCCATGGACATATTGGTTTGGATGGATATGGAATCGGCTATGAGGGTATGGATTACAATGAAATGAATGATATTGTAAGTCCGCAGCTTCGTGGTTTGGATGGTGTAAAAGCAATGGATCCAGCATTTGCACATGCGGCTAAAGCAGGTGTAACTTGTGTATGTGTAGGCCCAGGAAGTGCAAATGTGTTAGGTGGTACATTTACTACGATTAAAACGGTTGGAAAACGTTCCGATGATATGGTGGTACGTGATGCGGTTGCTATGAAATGTGCATTTGGTGAAAATCCTAAACGTTGTTATCGTGAAAAATCAGATTCGAGTCGTATGACAACAGCATTTAAACTTCGTGAAGCATTGGCAAAAGCAAAAGAATATATGGAGAAAAAAGAAGCTGCAGAAGATGATGCATCAAAACGTCCTGTACTTGATATGAAATGTGAGGCGCTTATTCCTGTATTAAAGGGAGAAATGCCATTGAAAGCACATGCACATGCGACAGATGACATCTTTACAGCACTTCGTATTGCAAAAGAATTTGGAGTAAAAATTACGTTGGAACATGTGACAGAAGGTCATTTAATCGTAGAAGAACTTGCAAAAGAAAATGTTCCACTTGCAGTAGGTCCTTCCCTTACAAGTGCAAGTAAATTTGAACTTCGCAATAAGAGTTGGACAACACCAGGCCTTTTAGCAAAAGCAGGCTGCCAGGTGTCGATTATTACAGACTCACCAGTTATTCCTCAGGAATATCTGCCATTATGTGCTGGTCTTGCAGTACAGGCAGGAATGGATCCATTTGCTGCATTGCAGGCAATTACCATTAATGCAGCAAAACATGCTGGTATTGCAGACCGCGTAGGTTCACTTGAGGTTGGCAAAGACGCAGATATCGTAATCACAGATGGATGTCCATTCGAGGTATCTACAAAAGTAGAGAGTGTGTTGATTGATGGAGTTGTGATTTAGCAAAACACCAGATGACATGTTTAAAAACAAAAGGAGGTTGCATGCGAGCATGCACCTCCTTAATTTTTAGACGTTTACTTGGCTAAATCGTTATTATCTATTCTGTCTTCGCATCACATGTAACATCGCACATGAGTTTTTTGAAGACCTTCTGATCAACTTCTGGAAGCATTACAGTAGAGTGTACCTGGCAGCCTCGAAGTTTTGGAAGCTGTTCAAGTGCAAGAGCTGCATCTTCGTTGCTTGCAGCAGTTACGGAAAGTGCAATGAGCACTTCATCTGTATGAAGTCTTGGGTTTTTGCTTCCAAGATACTGTGTTTTTAAGTTCTGGATAGGTGCAATGGATTCTGGGGACAGAATTAACTGTTCATGAGGGATGCCAGCTAAATCTTTGATGGCATTCATTAAAACTGCAGCGCTAGAACCAAGTAAAGTTCCAGCTTTTCCAGTTACGATGCGTCCATCTGCAAGTTCGATTGCGGCTGCAGCAGAACCGGTTGCTTTTGCGCGGCTTCTTGCAGGTGGTACAACGTGTCTGTCTGTTACAGATAAATTTTCTTTTTGTAAAAGTAATTCAATTTTATTTAATTCGTCCTCGGTACGAGTTCCATTTGCGACACCGACCAAAGCTTTGTAATATCTGCGAATGATTTCCTGACGAGAAGCTTCGCGGCAGGTTCCATCGTCGACGATACAATTACCAATCATGTTTACTCCCATGTCAGTAGGAGATGCGTAAGGACTTGTGCCATAAATCTTCATAAAGATTGCATTAAGTACTGGGAAGATTTCTACGTCACGATTATAGTTTACAGTTGTAACGCCATATGCATTTAAGTGATATGGGTCAATCATATTTATATCATTTAAGTCTGCAGTAGCAGCTTCATAGGCTAAGTTGACCGTATGATCTAATGGAAGGTTCCAGATAGGGAAAGTTTCAAACTTTGCATATCCGGCGCGGATGCCACGTTTGTGTTCATGGTAAAGCTGAGAAAGACAGGTTGCCATCTTTCCACTTCCTGGGCCAGGGGCAGTAACTACGACAAGTGGTCGGGAAGTCTCGATATAATCATTTTTACCAAATCCATTATCACTGACAATCTGTGTCACGTTTGTAGGGTATCCAGGGATGCTGTAGTGATGGTACACTTTGACACCAAGAGATTCCAAAATCTTCTGAAAATGTGAAACTGCATGGTGTTCAGCATAGCGGGTTAAAACTACACTACCAACTAAAAATCCTTTTGTGCGGAATGCATCAATTAGGCGTACTACGTCATCATCATATGTGATGCCTAAGTCTTCACGAATTTTATTCTTTATAATATCTTCTACGCTGACAACCATTACGATTTCTGCCTGATTAGAAAGCTGTGAAAGCATCTGAAGCTTGCTGTCTGCAGCGAATCCTGGGAGAACACGTGCTGCATGGAAATCATCAAAAAGTTTTCCGCCAAACTCAAGATATAGTTTGTTGTCAAATTTTGAAATACGTTCCATGATGTGTTCAGACTGCATTTTTAAATATTGTTCGTTGTCAAAACCTATTTTCATAAAGTGCCTCTTTCATTAATGATAGTTTATTCTTAACGAATTTTCGTAAAGTATTCAGGACATTTGCTAATCACATCGCTGCTAGAACTAAATCCATCATAGAGATGATGGTTGATACATGCGTTTAAGCCATCTAGGTCCTGTGTAGTGATACAATTCCAAATTTCAACGTGTGCCTCATAGAGTTTTGTGAGGTCATCTTTTCCGTTGAAATTGATGAAAGTACGGAAACGTTCGTACTGAGAATTGTATTCATATAAAAATTTTATAATATTTTTTTTCCCAGCTGCATCGAAAAGTGCGGTGTGAAATTCATTATCACTGTTAATGAAAGCACGGCTTAATTCTTCAATTGGCATGTCGGAGTCTAAAAGCTCTTTCTGTGCCTGAAGAATAAGACGAATGCGTAAATCCTGTGATTTATCATACATGCGGGATAAATCAGACAAGACAGAGAATTCCAATACTTCACGGATGTATAAAACGTCTGAAACAGCATTTAAATCAATGAGTGAAATAAATGTACCAATATGTGGACGGATTTCAAGTAATCCTTCACGCTCTAATCTTTTAAAGGCATCACGTACAGGTGTACGGCTGATGCTATATTTTTCAGCAGTTTCAATTTCGCTAATTGCAGCTCCTGGTGGAAGCTCTAAGTGTAATATTTGTTCTTTTAACTGTGCATATACACCATCTGATGTAGCTGTATGTTTATAAGCCATTGTATACAACCTTCTTTTCTTAAGTAATATTTAAAACTACAAATCAATTATAGCCTTTTCACTAGAGATGTCAATGACTTGCATACCAGAAAATAAAAAGTTTTAGTTGAATGAATTTAACAAGAATGGTAAAATTTATCTATAGGTGCCGAAATAGGAAAATAGACGCAATACGGCGAAGAAAGGGATGTAAAAATATGGGATATTTTGATTTCGTAAAACAGAGTGAATTTATCGTTTGTATCGACAGTGATGGATGTGCAATGGATACAATGGAAGTTAAGCACAGAGAATGTTTCGGTCCACAGTGGATTTATACTTATGGATTAGATGACAAATTTGATGAGTGTATGAAATTATGGTTGGATATCAACCTTTATTCAATTACTAGAGGTATTAACCGTTTCAAAGGCCTTGCATTAGCCCTTATTGAAATGGAAAAGAGAGGATGCAAATTCGAAGGATTAGAAGAATTTGTTACTTGGACAAATGAAGCAAAAGAATTATCAAACCCAGCACTTATGGCATATTCTCAGAAGAGCTCAAGTGAATGTGTAGAAAAAGCATTGCTTTGGAGTGTTCGTACAAACAGAGCAATCAACAACTTACCAGCAGATGATAAGCCATTTGACAATGTAAAAGTTACAATGGATGAAATGTGTAAAACAGCTGACCTTGTAGCAGTTTCTTCTGCGAACGGCGAAGCAGTAGATGCTGAATGGACAAAACACGAATTAAAAGATGATTGTCGTGTGCTCCTTTGTCAGGAAGCTGGTTCAAAAGCATACTGTATTGGGGAAATGGTGAAAAAAGGATATGCAGTAGATAAAGTTCTTATGGTTGGTGATGCACCTGGAGATCGTGATGCTGCAGTGAAAAACGGAGTATGGTATTACCCAATCCTTGTTGGAAAAGAAGGGTACAGTTGGGAAAGACTTCTTAACGAAGCATTTCCTAAATTAGTGGATGGAACATTTGATGAAGCTTATCAGGCACAGCTTATCAAAGAATTTGAAACAAATCTTGGGGTTTAATTGTGTTTATAAGCGCGAGTATCTACTCGCGCTTTGTGATTTTATACAAAGGAGAGCATAGAGTATCTATGATGTATGAAGGCAGCAGTGGTCGATTTTTTCATGTTTCGACCGGCGTAGGTTTTGACGAAATTATTGAAATTGACATAGAAAAGAAAAAGGGAACTGTAAGACAAAGAACAGAAGGAAAATACAAGATTCCAGAGCTCACAGAAGATATTCAAAGAAATGTATTAGAACTTCTTAGAAGTCTGATTCATCCAGAAGACAGTAAACGTTATATGGAATTCTGGCAGTTTTCTTCTATGGTACAGCGTATTCTAGAAAGTCCATCTAAAATGATTACAGAGGAGTTTCGTCAGAAAAAAACAGATGGAACCTGGGGATGGGTGCGCCAGAATATGACGCTTGCAAAGGCAGAGGACGGCAGAGATATTGTGCTTTGTTATGTCATGGATGTGAATGAAGAAAAACAGGATGAGGTTGTTTTTTATGATATAGAAGATGAAAAGACGATAGATTTGCTTACAGGACTTCCACAGGGTAAGTTTTTCTTCCAGAACATAGATGAATTTATGCAGAACAACTCCATTGAAGGTTATGCGATGATAGCCGTCGATATTGAACATTTTAAGCTCTATAATGATTGGTATGGATGGAATCAGGGAAATGCATATTTGATGGATATTGCAACTCGTTTGAATGGTGTTGCTACCGTGTTAGGTGGCTTTGCGGGATATTTTGGGGGAGATAATTTTGCAATTTTTATCAAACACAGACCAGAGTTTATCGATCATATGGTAAAAGAGATTGATGACTATATCAATAAAATTGGTAATATGGCGGGCTTTTTGCCAAACCTGGGATTATATTTTGTAAATGATAAAGAACATCTTGTGGCATCTGCAATGTATGATAGAGCGGTGCTTGCATTAAACGAAATTAGAGGAAAGTATACAAAACGTTATAATATCTATGATACTGCGATGATGGAGGAAATTGACAGAGAAATGTCAGTGCTTTCTGAGGTGCAGGTAGGGATTCAAAAGAAAGAGTTTGTGATTTATTTTCAGCCACAGGTACATGTTCCGACGGAAAAAATCGTAGGAGCCGAGGTGTTAGTTCGCTGGAAAAATGAAGAAAAGGGTATGATTTCGCCGGGATATTTTATTCCGGTATTAGAAAAAAACGGATTTATTACCAATCTGGATTTATATATCTGGGAAGAGGTATGTGCTTGGCAGAAAAGTCGTATGCAAAGAGGGAAGACATTGTTGCCAGTGTCGGTAAATGTATCGCGAGTGGATGCGTTTTCGATTAACCTTGTGGAGACTTTTATTAAGCTTACCGAAAAGTATGAGATTCCTCGCTCATGTCTTAAGATAGAGATTACAGAAAGTACTTATGCAGAAGACAATGGTAAAATCGGGCAGATTGCAGATGACTTAAGAAAAGAAGGCTTTGCAGTATATCTGGATGATTTTGGAAGTGGATATTCGTCGCTGAATATGCTTAAAAATATATATGTAGATGCATTAAAGATTGATATGCAGTTTCTTGATATGAATGAAAGCAATGCCAAAAAGGGCGAAAGTATTATGGAATCTGTTATCAATATGGCGCGTATTTTAAGAATTCCAATTATTGTAGAGGGCGCAGAAACAGAGCGTGAAATAAAGAGTTTAACAGGTATGGGCTGTCGATATGTGCAAGGTTACTATTACTATAAACCAATGTCTTTAGAAGAATTTGAGGAATTATTAGAGACAAAGGACGTAGATTATAATGGATTGCAGGTAAAGAGGGTAGAACCTGTACATGCAAAAGAGTTTTTTGATCAAAATTTATTTACCGATACAATGCTTAACAACATTATAGGTGCGGTTGCATTTTACGATGTATGTGACGATAAAATAAAATTAACTCGTGTAAATGAGCAGTTTTATCGGGTTCTTCGTATGGAAGGAATGGAATTTGAAGAAATTCGTGCCTATGTAAAAGGAGAAGATTTTGATCAATATCAGCAGATATTAGGAAAGATACTAGAAGAGGCTTATCATAATCCGGTTACGGGAGCAGAATGTAATTGGAGTAGTAAGACACCAAATGGAGAAGAGATTAAACTTCATATAAGAGCATTTTTCTTAAGAGAGGCGGAAGGACATCGTATTTTCTATGTAGGTTATTCTGATGTAGGTGTGAATTCATTTGAGATAATATAAGGTTTTTTGAGGTTGTTTATGAACGAAATGAAACAAGAATTTAAAAAGATGATTGGGATTGCAGGGGCTTTGATATTTGTATTCCTTATAATTCGTTATTGGGCAAATTTAGAGGGAGTAATCTCGCTTGCAATCAGTGCAGGCACGCCACTCATTATTGGCTGTGTGATGGCTTATGTTATTAATATTTTGATGAACTTCTATGAAAAATGGTATACAAAGCTGTTTCAGGTGGAAGTAGCAAAGAGAATTAAGCGTGTTGTATGCTTGATTTTAGCATTTTTAAGTTTGGGCGGCATCATTTTTCTTGTCGTAAATCTTGTTTTACCAGAGCTTATTAATTGTATTGCATCGTTTGTGCGATTGATTCCAGGTGCTTTGCAGATGATGATTGATTTTGTGGGTGAAGAAGAAATTATTAAATACTTTCCACAGATTAAGGAGGGCTTTGATATTTCTGCGCAGACAGAGCAGTTAATCAAATCCGTATTAGGTGGTGTTGGGGGAGCTGTAGATTCAATCGTATCGGCAGTTTCGTCTGCGTTATCTGTGGTTGTTAATGTTGTAATCGGTTTAATTTTCTCTTTATATGTGTTAATTGAAAAAGAAAAATTAGCTGCACAGTGTAGGGTGTTAATTAATACTTATTTGCCAAAGATTTCGAACAAGATTTTTTACGTGACAAAGGTTTTTGATGAAAGTTTTCATAGTTTTATTGTAGGACAATGTATCGAAGCAGTTGTACTTGGTGGTTTGTGTGTTGCTGGGATGTTGCTGCTTGGTTTCCCATATGCAGTTATGATTGGTGTATTTATTGGATTTACTGCACTTATTCCAATTGCTGGTGCATATATTGGTGCTGCAGTTGGTGCAATTATGATTCTTACGGTTTCTCCACTTCAAGCATTGCAGTTTTTGGTATTTGTTGTGATTTTACAGCAGGTAGAAGGCAATCTCATTTATCCAAAGGTAGTAGGTCAGTCAATAGGGCTTCCTGGTATCTGGGTGTTGACTGCAATCACAATAGGTGGAGGAGTGTTAGGTATTGGTGGTATGCTTTTAGCAGTACCAATTTTTGCGGCAGTATATCGTTTAATAAGGGCAGATGTACAGAAGCGTAATCCTATACCAGTAGAAGAAAAATTAGAAGAAAAGTTGACAGAAAAGTCAAAAGAGAAAGAAAAATCAGATGGAACTGATAAAGATAGCGACGATACAAACTGAATTTCCGGATAAGTTTGGAATTCCAAGACAAAGCGGATTAGTTCCTTCTCTTAGAGGAGAGGTTATATTTGAACCAGAGTTTCGTACAATGGATGCGATTCGAGGATTGGAGGAATTTTCACATATCTGGTTGTTGTGGGAGTTTTCCAAAGCAAAGAGAGAGGGATATGCGCTTACTGTTACACCTCCAAGATTAGGTGGAAAGATAAGAAAAGGCGTTTTTGCAACGAGAGCACCTTTTCGTCCAAATGGGATAGGGCTTTCTTCTGTAAAACTGGAAGAGATTTATCTGGATGAGAAAAGAGGTCCGATACTGGTAGTGTCAGGAGCAGACCTACTTGATGGCACACCAATTTTTGATATCAAGCCATATCTGCCATATACAGATGCACATCCAGAGGCAAAAGGTAGTTTTGGGGAGGTGCACAAAGAGGATGAGATATCGGTGGTGTGTGAGGATGTACTGCTAACCAAACTGCCAGCGGGACTGAGAGAAAGAGTGATTGCTGTTCTAAAGCAGGACCCAAGGGCTGCATATAATAAAAAGGCAGATTATGTCTATGGCATGCAGTTTGCAGGATATGATATTCGGTTTACAGTAGAAGATGGTGTACTTTGGGTGAAAGATATTGTGACACTTTCAGATACTGATTATAAAAAGGTAAAATAAGATAGGATAGTTATGTTGGAAAGAGATAACCGTTTTCAAAAACAACTTGATTTTATAAGAGAAATTGATAAAGAAAAGCAGATTTTCAGGCAGACCTATATCGCAGATGCGACAAGAAAAGAAAATGATGCAGAACATGCTTGGCATATGGCGATAATGGCTTTTTTGTTTAGTGAATATGCAAATGAGGAAATCGATGTTCTAAGAACAATCCGTATGATTTTAATTCATGATGTGGTAGAGATTGACGCAGGTGATACTTATGCGTATGATGAAGTTGGTAAGCAGAGCCAGAGAGAGCGTGAGGAAAAAGCTGCAAAAAGACTTTTTGGAATGTTGCCAGAAGACCAGGCAAAGGATTTGCTAGACCTCTGGGAAGAATTTGAGGCGGGTGAGACAAAGGAAGCTCGTTTTGCAAGAACTTTGGATAATTTTCAGCCAATGATGTTAAATGATGCCACAAATGGAATTGCATGGGAAGAACATGAGGTTGCAGTGTCTAAGATTTTAAAGAGAAATGAGAGGACACCTCGTGGTTCGGTAGAACTTTGGGATTATGCAAAAGAAAATTTTATTGAAAAAAATGTATCTTTAGGTCATATTATAGATGATAGAGAACAAGAAAGTGGAGGACACGAATAATGAAAAAAGTAGAAGATTATGTAAGAAGCATCCCTGATTTTCCAGAAGAAGGAATTATTTTCCGTGATGTAACCAGCGTATTGCAGGATGCAGATGGTTTGCAGCTCGCAATCGATGAATTAAAGAAACGTTTGGAAGGTGTAGATTGTGATGTTATCGCAGGTACAGAATCCAGAGGATTTATTTTTGGTATGCCACTTGCATACTTATTAAAGAAACCATTTATTTTGGTTCGTAAAGCTGGAAAACTTCCATGTGAAACAGTTTCAAAAACATATGATTTGGAATATGGTACAGCAACAATTGAAATTCATAAAGATGCTATCAAACCAGGTCAGAAGGTTGTGTTAATCGACGATTTAATTGCAACTGGTGGAACAATCAAGGCTGCGGCAGAACTTGTAGAAGAACTCGGCGGTGAAGTAGTTAAGATTCTTTTCTTAATGGAGTTAGCTGGTTTAGAGGGTCGTAAAGTCTTAGAAGGCTATGATGTGGATTCTGTAGTTGTATACCCAGGAAAATAGGCATATTACATAGTTTTTATTTACATGGATAAAAATAGCAAATCAGAAACATACTATCTCATATATTGAAAAGGAGAGATAGCATGAATCAGATGAGAGGTAGTGGGAGTCTTTGTTTTTCAAAGGCTCCTTTTATTATTAGTACGGCTTCTGTAGTCGGTAAAAAAGAGGGAGAAGGGCCATTAAAGGACTGTTTTGATGTAATTGGTAGTGATGAAAAGTTTGGAGAGGAAAACTGGGAAGCGGCTGAAAGTGCTCTACAAAAAGAGGCACTTACTGTTACATTAGGAAAAGCAGGGAGAAAAGCAGAAGATGTTAGATATTTGTTTGCTGGGGATTTGTTAGGTCAGACAATAGCATCATCTTTTGGATTAAAGGAGTTTGAAATTCCACTATTTGGATTATACGGAGCCTGCTCTACTTGTGGAGAGTCTCTTTCTCTTGCAGCAATGCAGATTGCCGCAGGTTATGCAGATTGTGTGGCAGCAGTAACCTCAAGTCATTTTGCTAGTGCAGAAAAGCAATTTCGTTTTCCTCTTGAATATGCCAATCAGAGACCAAAGTCCGCAACCTGGACAGTGACTGGAAGTGGTGCGTTTTTACTTGCATCGGAGGAACAGACAAAGAAGTGGAATATGAATCCAATAGCCAGAGTGACAGGCGTTACTACAGGTAAGATAGTGGATTATGGAATCAAAGATTCAATGAATATGGGGGCTGCGATGGCTCCGGCGGCCTGTGATTTGATTTATCAGCATTTTTGTGATTTTAAAACTTCAGAAAAGGACTATGACAAGATCATTACCGGTGACTTAGGGACCGTAGGTTCTGAAATCTTAGTAGATTTACTAAGGGAAAAAGGATATGACATTTCTTCTGTACATGAAGATTGTGGTGTGAAAATATATGACGGAGAAACACAGGGGACTGGTGCAGGTGGTTCAGGATGTGGATGTTCAGCTGTAACTTTAAGCGGCCACTATCTAAAAGAACTAAAGGAGGGGAGCTTGCAGCGTATTTTATTTGTACCAACAGGGGCATTGCTTTCAACTGTTAGTTTCAATGAAGGACAGAGTGTGCCAGGGATTGCCCATGGTGTGGTAATTGAACATGTATAAGGAGGAAGCGGTATGGATTATATAAAAGCTTTTGTTGTAGGTGGAGTGATATGTTTGCTGGCCCAGATTCTAATGGAGAAGACAAAGATGCTGCCAGGACGTATTATGGTGCTTTTGGTATGTTTGGGAGCAGTCCTAGGGGCGTTTGGAATATATGAACCTTTTTCAAAATGGGCAGGTGCGGGAGCAAATGTTCCTTTGACCGGATTTGGAAATCTGTTGTGGACTGGCGTAAAAGCTGCTGTGGATAAGGATGGATTTCTAGGCATTTTTAAAGGTGGACTTACGGCATCTGCAGTCGGTATTTCGGGAGCTTTAGTCCTTTCTTATATTGCTTCGCTATTCTTTGATTCCAAGATGAAGAAGTAGGACAGAAATTTTACAAGAAAAGAGAATCTTGCTTGAAAGATGATAGTTTGCATGATATTATGAACTATGTTCAACACTGAAAATATAAATAAAAGAGACTTCAGATAAAGGAGCATTATGAATAAACGAGTTACGTCAACAGATAAAATTCTAGAACAAGCCCTTCTAATTGCAAAAAAAGAAGGAGTAGATAAATTAAGTATTCGAAAACTTGCGTCTGCATGTGATATTGCAGTGGGTTCAGTGTATAACTATTATCCAGATAAGGAGTCACTTGTTACGGCAGTGGCAGAAACGTTTTGGAACAATATTTTCTCTGATCAGGGCAGATTGTATCGTCATGGGATGACATTTACCCAGTTTTTAGAGTGGTATTATAGTTATTTGTACGCAAAAATGTCTCCATATGACAGTAGCTGGGTTCGTGAGTTGGAAGGTAAAATTCCAATGGACAAGACAGTCGATTTGCTTTTGCAGATTTTAAAAGATGATGAAAAGGTAAATAATTCCATCTGGAATATTGAGTTCCAGCCAGAAAATTTTTGTCGTTATGTATTTACCAATATCATGGCGTTATTGCAGTCTGGTGAAGCGAATTGCAGATTTTTTATTTATTTGTTGGAAAATCTTTTATATTAATACAAAAACAATGAGATTTGCATAAAAAGAAAAAAGAAGATTCATACTAATCTCAAAAGAGAAAAAGGAGATTAATATGATGAGAAGCAAATTTTTGATTTTATGTACTGTATTAACTTTAGGACTTGTGTTTGCTACTGGCTGTGGTAGAAGTGGTGATAACAACGATACACAGGCTCCATATCAGGATGAAACCAATAATGATGTTAATAATGGCAATGAAAATGGTATTTTAAACAACGATATGGATACGAATAACGGTATGGATAATGGTGCGAATATGCCGGATACTTCAAACAGTGGTGCAGTAAATGACATTGAAAGAAGTGGTGGTAATTTAAAGGATGCTGGTAGAAATTTAGTGGACAGTATTCAGGATGCAGGAAGCGCAATTATGGACGGCGTGGATGACATGGGCAATCGTGCAAACGGAACAAATAATACAGGCAATACAAACCGAAACGGGCGATAAGAGGATGTATAGAATATGACAAAAGAAAATTATATTAAAATGACCCAGCCATTTCGAGATAATCCCGGGATGGCAAAGGGGATACATATTGCAAACAAATTATGCACAGGGCTTATGTATGTGTCATATCCAGTGTTAATTGCGTATCTATTCTTTCTGGAAGATGAAATGATATATCGTGCCGTATTGGTTCCTGCTATTAGTTTTGTGTTATTATCGATTGGTCGCTATATTATCAATCGCCCAAGACCATATGAAGTATTTGATGTTCCTTCTGTTATAAAAAAAGATACTAAGGGGAAATCGTTTCCGAGCAGACATGTGTTTTCAGCAACTATAATTGCGATGACATATTTGTTTGTTTCGCCATGGATATGGTTGGGCATTCTTTTTCTTGTTGTTTCACTATTACTTGCAGGTGTAAGAGTAGTATCTGGTGTACATTATATAAGTGATGTGATTGCTGGAATTGCCATTGCAGTATTAGCTGGATGGATTGGATATATAATTATATAAAAAGAGCTGGCATATCAGTTTGATATGCCAGCTTTCTTAATTATTTACCATTTATTTACAGCGTGTTCGATGAAGGCTAATACATTTTTGAACTCTTTACGGCCATCTTCAGTTTCAATAGAACCAGTAAAATAGCCATATACCTGATCACATTCTGTATCTACAACGACAAATTTATTTTGTGTGTGGTTGTTGAAGATTGGGGTAAAAGTACAATCAAGTTTACCTTCTGTATCATGAATATGTTGCACTTTCATTACATCATTTTGATCCCATTCCGCAATGACTTCTCCAAGCTTGTACCCCTTTTTGTCATAGAAATAAATGTTTTCTGTAGCATTGGAAGTATCGCCAAATCCCCAGCCAATATTAAGACCAAAAGGAATGCCGTCAATGTCAGAAGTAAGATTGCCCCAGTACCATTCGTGGGAGTAAGGCCAGATGCCGCGTCCCCAGTCTAAAAGACCAGTTGCATTTTCAAAAACCACTTCTTTATCGTCAAAACGAACCACTCCATTGGCTTTGTAATAGTTTTCCTTGTAGTTTAAATAGAACTGTGTTGGCTTTTCAAATGGAGTAGCAATAACAAGTTTTTCATTGTTGATATCATTCTCAATAGTAAGGACAATGTCAATGTTTTTGTACTGCTTATTTGAACCAATAAATTCTATCACACGTTCAGATGGGGTAATGCGGTAAATTAAGTGACAGTGCTTGTCTTTATATTCGCAGAAACTCTGGTTTTCTGGATTTAAATCGAGTTCTGGAACGAAAAGTGGTCGCATAGTACTATAGCACCAACGTTTTCCAGTATCTAAATCAATCATGGTAACAGCCATCTGACCAATATAAGATAGATGACCTAAGGTAAACTGTATTACAAAATGTCCACTTTGGAATTGATAAAAATTCCATTCTTTTAATTTAAATGGAATGCTTCTTGCACAAATTCTGTTGTAGATGAAATTCATCTTTTTGGAATAGCCTTTCACGTTTAATTCACCGTTTGGGGCTAAAAGTTCGGTCTTGCATGTAATCTCGTGATTCATGTGTCTGCCTCCCAATAAATTTCTAGTAATATTTTACCACGTATGGTATGATAAGAACAGCAAAATTTCGGAGGAAATGCAGTTTTTGTTATGAAAAATATAAAAAATCGACATAAAAAGTATAAATTTGGGGTACTTGTTCTTGTAGTAGTGGTGTTTTTATGTACCGGATGTAGTGGTAGAGAAGAAAAACAGATGTCACACCGTGAGAAAGGTATCCAGTTGATGGAGAACGGAAAGTATGAAAAAGCCCTAGAAGAATTTCAGGCAGCCTTGGATTTGTCTTTAGGTGAAATTGGGGAAAAAGAAGTGGATATTTGTTTTTATAAGGCAGAGACACAATACTTCTTAAATGATATAGAAGGGGCAAAAAATACCTATACAGCAATTATCAATTTCAATGAAGATCCAAAGGCATATTTTCTGCGTGGGAACTTATACTATAGTCTAGGTGATGAGGGTAATGCCTTAAATGATTATGAGGAAGCGATTGAAAGGGATAAGAAAGATTATGATGTATACATTGGTGTATATGAAGCGTTGCTTGCTCATGGAAAAGAAGGAGAGGCTCTGTCCTATTTGAATCAGGCGCTCGAAATAAGTGGAAATACTGCATTTGATAAAATGCAGAAAGGCCGTATTCATTTCCTTTTAGGAGAAACGGAAACAGCCGTTTCCTTGTTAGAAGAAGCAATAAAAGGAAAAGAGGAAGAGGCTTTCTACTATTTGGCAGAGGTGCAGGAAGCATTGGGAAATGCTACAGAAGCTGAAGCGAATATTAAGGCTTATGTAGCAAGTGCTGAGGTGGATTCTTATAAATTATTTCATGTTGCAAATGACCAGCTTGGAAAAGGAAATTACGAGATGGCAATTAGCTGTTTAAATCAGGCTTTAGAGCTTAAACAAGTACCAAATAGGCAAATGATTATGAAGACGCTTGTGATTGCATATGAACATAATCGTGAGTTTGAAACTGCGAAAACGCTTATGGCAGAGTATGTAGAAAGCTATCCTGATGATGAAGCAGCAAAACGTGAATTTACATTTCTGGAGACAAGATAGCTAGTAGGTGCTACAGGTATAGCACAATTTTGTTGTGTAATAGAAAGGAAATTGTATGGCAGAAACATTTGAAATAAAGGATGTCGAAGAGCGGGTCCTTTTAATTGGAGTGAGTGAACAGGATGGCGACGATGCAGAGGATTCGCTTATTGAATTAGCGGACTTGGTTAAAACAGCAGGCGCTGTGGTAGTCGGCTCCTTAATTCAAAAACGTGAAAAAATCCATCCAGGTACGTATGTAGGTACTGGAAAAGTACAGGAAATTGCAGAGCTTTTAGATGAAACAGGGGCAACGGGAATTGTATGTGATGACGAACTGTCACCAGCCCAGCTTAAAAATTTAGAAGAACTTTTGGATACAAAAGTAATGGATAGAACTTTGATTATTCTGGATATTTTTGCAGCAAGAGCATCTACCAATGAAGGAAAGATTCAAGTCGAGCTGGCGCAGCTTAAGTACAGACTCAGCCGATTGACAGGATTAGGTCGTTCTATGTCACGACTTGGTGGTGGAATTGGTACGAGAGGTCCTGGTGAAAAGAAACTGGAGATGGACAGACGTCTTATCAATGACCGTATTGCTCAGCTTCGTAGAGAACTTGCTGAAGTGGTAAAACATCGTGATATTACGAGAGCAAAGAGAGAAAAGCAAAATGTGCCAGTGGTCGCAATCGTGGGATATACCAATGCAGGAAAGTCCACACTTCTTAATCATATGACAGATGCAGCGGTACTTGAGGAAGATAAACTTTTTGCTACTTTGGATCCAACCACACGTGTACTAGAGCTTACCAATAAGCAGGAAGTTCTTCTTACAGATACAGTAGGATTTATTCGCAAACTTCCTCATCATTTAATAGAAGCATTTAAGAGTACGTTAGAAGAAGCCAAATATGCAGATATTATTTTCCATGTGGTAGACTCATCCAATCCACAGCGAGACAAACAGATGCATATTGTATATGAAACTTTGGATAATTTAGGGGTCAAAGATAAGAAGATAGTTACCCTATTTAATAAACAGGATGTAAGAACAGATGATGAGCCACTTAAGGATTTTCGTGCGGATAAGACACTTGCGATTTCTGCAGTTCAAAATAATGGACTGGACGATGTCAAAGCAGTACTTGAAGATATGCTTAGAGAAGATAAGATATATATTGAGCGTGTGATATCCTATAACAATGCTGGCATTATTCAGCTCATCCGAAAACAAGGGGAGCTTATCTCGGAAGAATATGTGGCAGAAGGAATTGAAATCAAAGCATATGTTCCGATGGAAGTCTATGGTAAGTTAGACTAATCATAAATTTTGAGAATGGATTATAAAACCTATGGGGAAAAAAGAGAAGATAGCAAAAGAAAAGAAGCCAAGACAAAAACATCAGCGTCCACTTCGATGGGACAAGCTAGATAATACTGCAATTATTTTTCCAGTTATTGCAGGAGAAGGTATGACAAATACCTATCGTATTAGTGTGGAATTAGACGAGGATATCAATCCAGAACTTTTACAGGAAGCTTTGGATATTGTATTGCCAAAGTTTAATGTGTTTAATGTACGTCTTCGTATGGGTGTTTTCTGGTACTATTTTGAAGAAAACAACAAACCTGCTCCAAGAGTAAAAGAGGAGGTTTTATTTCCATGTCGTTATATTCAGCCAAATAAGAATAATAGCTATCTATTTAACGTAACTTATTATAAGTCACGCATTAATTTAGAAGTGTTCCATGTACTTACAGATGGAATGGGAGGCATGAATTTTGCTAGAGAGTTAACCTATCAGTATCTCCGTCTGGCTCATCCAGAACTAAAAAATGAAGTCGAGGATAAGCTAAGTGATGCAACTTCGCTTAATATGGAGGATAGTTTTGAGAAAAATTATAAAAAGGGGAAAAGACGTGGGTTTACTACTGAACGAGCATATTTAATAAAGCTGAAAAAGCTTGCCAAGGGTGAGTTTGGTGTTATGCATGGGTTGATTAATATTCCGGAACTCAAAGTGGTTACAAAAAAATACGGAGTTTCTATCAATGAGTATCTGGTTGCAACTTTTGCATGGGCAACTTATGTACAATGTTTACATAAGTGTCCATCCAAGAAACCAATTCGCATTGCAGTACCGGTAAATTTACGACCATTTTTTAATTCAAATACGACAAAGAATTTCTTTACGATGGTATCGGCGGAGTTTTATCCAACAGAGCAGGAATATACGTTTGAGCAGGTGCTTGCGATTATTCAAAAGAGTTTAAAGAGTCAGATTCAGAAAGATAATTTAGAAGAGCTCTTTTCTTCTAGTGTGTCCAACCAGAAAAATAAGTTTTTACGTATGATACCACTTTTTATTAAAAATATAGTGATGCGTCTTGTGTATAACAAATCTGCATTGGCTCACACGACAACCATTACGAATGTAGGGTTTGTACAGGTAGAACCTGCTTATGAACCATATATCAAGATGTTCCGTTCCTTTATTGCAATGTCTAAGGGACAATCTTTAAAAGGAACGATAAACTCATACCAGGATACCTTGGTGTTTACTTTTAGTTCCATTTTTTCTGATACATCTGTGCAGAAAGAATTTTTCCGCAAGATTGCATCAGATGGTATAAGTGTTCAGATTGAAACAAATGGGGTGTATTATGAGTAGATGTAAAATGTGTGGAGTGGATATTTTAGATAAAACAGACTGCTGTCCACTCTGTAATCATGTATTAGAATCAGACGGTGTAGAGCGAGAGGTATGGTATCCAGATGCAAGAATTGTGGGTAGAAAGTATCATGTGTTAGAGAATGTCTTTTTATTTGCATCTATTGTTCTTTGGTGCATACTTTTTGTGATTGATTATATTACAAATCCAGAATTTTTATGGAGTTTTACAGCTGCACTTGTGATTATTTATGCAAATGTGCTGCTCCGTTTGACAATTCTTGGAAAGTCACCTTATATGGCTAAGATTGTGTGGACGATATTGATTGGGCTGGCATTTTTAATCGAGGCAGATTTCTTAACTGGAAATCACGGTTGGGCTTTTAATTTTGCTTTTCCAACAGCTGTACTTCTATGGGATATTGCGATTATACTGCTTATGATTTTCATCAATCGAAGAAATTGGCAAAGTTACATGATTGACCAGATGAATGCCTTGATGTTATGTGGTGCAATGCTGGTATTAATATGGATGGACATCATTACATTTCCATATTATGCTCTGGTTGTATGTGCTGTGACAGGTTTTCTGTTTTTGGGAACTCTTATTATAGGTGACAGACGTGCAAGAGAAGAATTGAAGAGAAGATTCCACTGGTAACAAATGTCTTAAATCTATCTGAGTTTGTGGATAATGAGGTAGTAATATGGGTAATAAAATGAAAACTCGTAAGGAACAACGAGAAGAGAAAAAAGAGCTTAAAAGAGAGTCAAAAAGGAAGCAGGAGTCTGTACTGTCTGATTTGGCACAGTTTATGGAGGATGTCCATAAAACCGTAGATACGGAAGACGAAGATATCGAACAAATCGAGGATTTTGCTGGATTTGTACAAGAGGAAAGTACGGTTGCAGGACGTGCGCTTGCAGATATTATTTATACTTTTACCAATGATTTTGAAATTGGGAAATTAGTAAAATCAGGAGAGATTCGAAAAAAAGTAGTTGGTGTAGAACCGGAGTGGAAAGTGCCAGAATTATATAATATGACACACTTTGATTTGAAGAATTTCTCTATGAAACTTTTAACCAGATCGAGAAATCCCAAAATGAACTTTATTGTGTTACAGTTACATGGCGGTGGCTATGTAGCAAAGGTAAAAAATAGCTATTATACAATGGCAACTTATTATTGCGACGCGGGAAAAGGGATTCCAGTCCTTACACCAGACTATCGAGTGGCTCCAGAAGATCCATATCCAGCAGCACTTGAGGACGCAGTTGCAAGCTATCAGTGGATTTTGGATCATGGGTATAAAGGTGAACAGATTATTGTAGTAGGAGATTCAGCAGGTGGAGGCCTTGCGATGGCGCTTACGATGTATTTGCGTGATCATGATATGCCTCTTCCACGAGGGATTGTGGCAATGTCACCATGGACAGATGTAACAGCTAGTGGAGAGTCTTACTCATTAAATTATGAACTTGACCCTCTATTTGGAAATACAAAAGAGAGCATGATTTATATCAATGATTATGCAGGGGAGCATGATAAGAAAGACCCTTACATATCACCAATCTATGGAAATTTCCGTAAGTTTCCACCAATGTTAATACAGGTGGGGTCTACAGAGATGCTGTTAAGTGACTCTATTACTGCGGCTTCCATGGCAGATATTGCTGGGGTAGAGGTGCGTTTAAGCATTTATGATGACATGTTCCATGTCTTTCAGATGGCAGGGCCTATTTTACCAGAGGCCAAACGTGCATGGGATGAGGTTGAACACTTTATACAACTTCTTATAAATGAATAAGGATTATGTATAAGCCCCGTTGACAGAAGCGGGGCTTATGTATATAATAAAAGTTAGTAGGCTAACTATTAGTGTGCTAAGTTTATGAAACATGTGCATATTATTAAGTAAGCTTAATATATAAAGAAAGGATTGAATGGAAATGAAAATGCTTAAGACATTGGGTGCTCATATTAAGGAATATAAGTGGCCATCCATCCTTACTCCAATTCTTATGATTGGTGAGGTTTTGATGGAAACGATTATTCCACTTCTTATGGCATCTATCGTAGATGAGGGTATTAATAAAGGAAATACCACTCATATTTTTGTAACAGGGGCAATTATGGTTGTGATGGCGCTTTGTTCACTTGGTTTTGGTGTAGGTGGAGCAAAGTTTGGCTCTATCGCGGCAACTGGATTTGCAAAGAATTTAAGAATTGCGATGTTTAAGAATATCCAGACTTTTTCCTTTGCAAATATTGATAAATTCAGTGCTTCTAGTTTGATTACACGTATGACAACAGATGTCAACAACATTCAGATGTCATATATGATGCTGCTTCGTATGTGTATGAGAGCTCCTGCCAGCCTTATTTTTGCGATGACAATGAGTTTCTTTATTAGTCCAAAACTTGCAATGGTATATCTGGTAGCGGTTATTTTTCTTGGAACAGTACTTGTATTTATTTCGACAAAGGCAATGAAATATTTCCGTGCGTCGTTTGAGAAATACGATAAGTTGAATGAAAGTGTACAGGAAAACGTATCTGCAATCCGTGTGGTAAAAGCATTTGTACGTGAAGACCATGAAAAAGGACGCTTTAAAAAGGCGTCACAGGCTATTTATGACACCTTTGTAAGTGCAGAGAATATTGTTATTTGGAACAATCCAATGATGCAGTTTACTGTATATTCATGCATCCTTTTAATCAGCTGGTTTGGTGCACAGTTTATCGTAGCTGGTGAATTAGAAACAGGTGACCTTATGGCACTTCTTACATATTGTATGAATATCCTTATGAACCTTATGATGCTTACCATGATTTTTGTAATGTCTAGTATGAGTATTGCCTGCGGTGAGCGTATTTGTGAAGTTTTGGAGGAAAAAGCAACAATTACAAATCCTGAAAACCCAGTGATGGAAGTTGCAGATGGAAGCATTCGCTTTGAAAATGTAATGTTCCGTTATTCAGATACTTCAGAAGCTCCAGTTCTTGATAACATTAATTTGGATATCAAGTCTGGAGAAACTATCGGTATTATTGGTGGTACTGGTAGTTCAAAATCTACTTTAGTAAATATGATTAGCCGTCTTTATGATGTAAATGAAGGGACTGTTTATGTAGGTGGAAAAGATGTAAAAGAATATGATCTTGACACCCTTCGTAACGAAGTATCGGTTGTATTACAGCAGAATGTATTATTCTCAGGAAGCATTTTAGATAACCTTCGCTGGGGTGATGCAAATGCGAGTGAAGAAGAATGTATCGAAGCATGTAAAATGGCATGTGCGGATGAATTTATCCAGAATTTTCCTGATAAATACAATACGCATATTGAGCAGGGCGGAACCAATGTATCTGGTGGACAGAAACAGAGACTTTGTATCGCAAGAGCACTCCTGAAAAAACCAAAGGTACTTATTTTAGATGATAGTACCAGCGCAGTAGATACAGCGACTGATGCAAAAATCAGAGCTGCATTTAAGACTGCAATTCCAGGAACAACAAAACTTATCATTGCACAGCGTATTTCATCTGTACAGGATGCAGACCGCATTATCGTATTAAATGATGGAAAAGTAGATGCATTTGGTACACACGAAGAATTATTAGAAAACAATGCGATTTATCGCGATGTATATGATGCGCAGACAAATGGCGCAGGAGACTTCGACGAAGGAGGTGACAACTAATGGCACCAGGAAGAGGACCTAGAGGACCAGTTCCTAAAATCAGTAATCCAGGGAAACTCTTATCCCGTTTAATGAAGTTTATCTTCTCACGTTACGCAATTCATTATGTTGTCGTACTCGTTTGTATTTTTGCTTCTGTATTCTGTAGTGTACAGGGTACACTTTTTATGCAGACCTTGATTGATGACTATATTGCACCAATGATTGGTGTTCCAAATCCAGATTATGGACCACTGCTTGGAGCGATGAGCCGAGTAGCCATCTTCTATGCACTTGGTGTTGTAGCTGCATTTGTTCAGCAGAAAGTACTTATTTATGTATCACAGGGATGTATTCGTGATATGAGAAATGAATTGTTTATACACATGCAGGATTTACCAATTCGTTATTTCGACACGCACGCACATGGTGATATCATGTCGGTTTATACCAACGATATTGATACCCTTCGCCAGATGGTAAGTCAGAGTATCCCACAGATGATTAACTCTGTGATTACAATTGTGACCGTGTTTATCAATATGTGTATTTTAAGTGTTCCACTTACGATACTTTCTGTAGTGGTAGTTGGAATCAGTGTTGTAGTTTCGAAACACTTTGCCGGATATTCCAGCCGTTACTTCCTTGCGCAGCAGAAGGATGTGGGTAAATTAAATGGTTTCGTAGAAGAAATGCTTTCTGGTCAGAAAGTCGTAAAAGTATTTACACATGAAGATGAAAATATTGAGGAATTTGAACAGTTAAGCGAAAATCTTTGCCACAGTTCGAACAATGCACATTTTTATTCCGGTTGTATGGGGCCAATCAACAATAATATTGGGCACATCGGCTATGTGCTTTGTGCCATGATTGGTGGTCTTTTGGCACTCGCTGGATTCGGCGGATTTACTATTGGTAAATTGGCAAGTTTCTTAACTTTCAATAAGAGCTTTAATATGCCAATCAACCAGGTAGTACAGCAGATTAACAGTATTATCATGGCCCTTGCTGGTTGTGAACGTATCTTCGCTTTATTAGATGAAGAACCAGAAACCGATGAAGGTTATGTAACTTTAGTAAATGCAAAAGAAGTGGATGGACAGCTTGTAGAATGTGAAGAACATACCGGACGTTGGGCATGGAAACATCCTCATAAAGCAGACGGCACTGTTACATACGAAGAATTACTTGGTGATGTTACATTTGATGGCGTTGACTTCGGTTATGTGCCAGAAAAGATAGTGCTTCATGATATTAAGATGTTTGCAACTCCAGGACAGAAGATTGCTTTTGTAGGATCTACAGGTGCAGGTAAGACAACGATTACAAACCTTATCAACCGTTTCTATGATATTCAGGATGGTAAGATTCGTTACGATGGTATCAATATCAATAAGATTAAAAAGGCAGATTTACGCCGTTCTCTTGGTATTGTATTGCAGGATACTCATCTGTTTACCGATACGGTAGAAAATAATATCAAATATGGTAAATTGGATGCGACCCATGAAGAAGTAGTTGCTGCAGCAAAACTTGCAAATGCAGATACCTTCATTCGTCAGCTTCCAGATGGATACAACACCGTGTTAACTGGCGATGGAGCAAACCTTAGCCAAGGTCAGAGACAGCTTCTTGCCATTGCCAGAGCAGCGATTGCAGACCCACCTGTACTCATTTTGGATGAAGCGACAAGTTCTATCGATACTCGTACTGAACGTATTGTACAGGATGGTATGGATAAACTTATGCATGGACGTACAACCTTTGTTATTGCACACAGACTTTCTACTATCCGAAACAGTGATTGTATTATGGTATTAGAGCAGGGTCGTATTATCGAACGAGGCAGCCACGAAGAACTTATTGAAGAAAAAGGAAAATACTATCAGCTCTACACAGGTATGAAAGCTGGTGATGTTGATGCATAAAATGGATTGGAGCAAAAATATAGGGCATAAGACCCGTGTGATGCACAATTATATTGATAAGTACTTTCATACATCATGGGAGAAAAAAGGGATAGAGCCTACTCGCATGCAGTGTGCAACTTTGCACTATCTGCGTGCAAACCAAGAGAAGGAAGTGTTCCAAAAGGATTTAGAAGCCACATTTTCCATTTCTGGTGCAACAGCCACCAATATCTTAAAGGTCATGGAAAAAGATGATCTCATCCGTCGTGAGCCAGTGCCTACAGACGCACGTTTGAAAAAGCTTGTGTTGACGGAAAAGGGAATTGCCTTTGATGATGCTGCACGTGAAAATATCGTGCGATTAGAAGAAGGCATGAAAAAAGGCTTTACAGAAGAAGAACTTACTATATTTCGTGAGTATCTTGATCGTATGACACAAAATATTGTGGATTTGGTGGAAGAAAACACCAAATAAAACTATACAAATTTTTCCAGTGAAATTTATTCATATTGACGAACGAACGCCGAAACCCTTGATTTTTCGGCGTTTTTTCGCGCTTTCGCGCGCTAAAGCAAACCACAAAGTCTAGTTTTTCTCCGTTGACAAAACCACTAGATATAGTATAATTAAAAAGCATTCAACAAATGATAACAATGGCGAGGGTTGCCATATAAATAAGATTATATCCAGCAAAGACATGGATTTGCAGAGTGTTTTACAAAGTGGAGGAGAAAAACGAATGAAAATTATCAAAAGAAGTGGTAGCGAAGTAGTATTTGACATCGAAAAAATCGTGGCTGCTATCATCAAAGCAAATGAATCTGTATTGGATTACGAAAAATTATCAGATCAGACCATTGACGAAATCGCGAGAAACGTAGAAAACGCATGTGAAAACATGAAACGTTCTCCAAGCGTTGAAGAAATTCAGGATATGGTAGAAAACCAGTTAATGAATCACCGTGCATTCAACGTAGCACGTAATTACATTACATACCGTTATAAGAGAGCTCTTGTTCGTAAATCAAACTCTACAGATGAACAGATTCTTAGTTTGTTAGAGTGCAACAACGAAGAAGTAAAACAGGAAAACTCAAACAAAAATCCTACAGTGAACAGCGTTCAGCGTGAC
>JAFQWG010000095.1 GCA_017407605.1 Agathobacter sp.
GCCGTATCAAACCAGAGGTTTGTTTGGATTAAGAAATTTTTGTATGGAAAATGGTAAAGGCGATAAAATAGTAAAAGCCAATTCAATCTGGGTATTGGTTGATCCTAGAACAGGCCGTCCAATTCGTATTACGGATGAAGTGTCTTCTCACTATCCAGATGAACCAAAGCTGGAAATGGATTATTGTGATAGAAAGATTGTTATTCCAGAAGAATATGAAGAAAAAACGGCGATTATTGTGCCAAATTATTTTATTGATACCAATAACCACATGAACAATGCGAAATATGTTATAGTTGCGGAAGAGCATCTTCCAGAAAACTTTCAGGTGAAAGAAATTCGTGTAGAGTATAAGACCGCTGCGATGCTGGGGGATATAATTGTGCCACGTGTGACGATACAGGGGGATGCAGTTACAGTTGTGCTTGTGAATGAAAGTGGTAAGGCTTACGCAACAGTTTTATTTTTAGGTGAGGCGTAAGTGGATGCAGAAACAAGTTGACAAGGATGCGATACCCATGTAAACTTGCTACGAAACGGATAGACATTATATAAAGAAAGAGGAAGCTATGAAATTAGGTGAATACCAAGAACTTATCTATATAAAGAAGGTGGACTTTGGGGTATACCTCGGGGAGACGGAAAATGCAGAAGAACGCGTGCTGCTTCCTGCGAAGCAGGTTCCAGCAGAAGCAAAACGAGGAGACAAGATAAAAGTATTCTTATATAAAGACTCCAAAGACAGAATGATTGCAACGACCAATGAACCAAAGCTTACTTTAGGACAATTTGGGGTGCTTACGGTAAAAGAGATTGGAAAAATTGGTGCATTTCTAGATTGGGGATTGGAAAAAGATTTGTTCCTTCCATTCAAAGAGATGACCCAGAAGGTACAGCCGGAGGATGAAGTGCTGGTAACGGTATATACAGACAAGAGCAATCGTCTTTGTGCTAGTATGAAGGGACTTTATAATTTGCTTTCCACAGATTCTCCATATCAGAAAGATGACATGGTAACTGGACGTGTATATGAATTTAGCGATAATTTTGGAACATTTGTGGCGGTAGACGATAAATATTCTGCACGTATTCCGAGTCATGAGGATCATAGCTACCTTCGCATAGGTGATATTATTGATGCAAAAGTTGTAGCGGTAAAGCCAGATGGGAAGTTAGATTTGACTTTAAGAGAAAAGGCATATATCCAGATGGATGCGGATGCAGAAAAGATTTTAGAAATTATTGAATCCTATGCAGGTGTACTTCCATTTTCGGAAAAAGCAAGTCCAGAGGTTATTAAGAGAGAAACCGGTCTTAGTAAAAATGCATTCAAACGTGCAATAGGACATTTATATAAGCAGAGAGTTATTGATATCACAGATGGCAAAATTCGTCTTGTAAGATAACGTCAGTTTACTATAATAGTAAGAAGTGAATAAAATATGTATCATAAAAAGGAGAAATGAATTATGAAAAACATTATTAGTACAGACAAGGCGCCAGCAGCAATTGGACCATACTCACAGGCAATTGAAGTAAACGGAATGGTTTATACTTCTGGTGTGATTCCAGTAAATCCAGCAACCGGTGAAATTCCAGAAGGGACAGTTGCCCAAGCAAATCAAGCCCTCACAAATCTTAAGAATCTTTTAGAAGCAGCAGGAACAAGTTTGAACAATGTTATCAAAACAACTGTGTTTATCAAAGAAATGAATGAATTTGGAACAATCAATGAGGTCTATAAAGAATACTTTACTTCTGAATTCCCTGCAAGAAGCTGTGTAGAAGTTGCAAGACTTCCAAAAGATGTGTTACTTGAAATCGAAGCAATCGCTACGAAATAAAACGAAATTATTACGAAGAGCTATCGCGAGATAGCTCTTTTTTACTGTGTTTTGAATACAATCCCCAAAATATAGGGTAAAATGTTCCTTTAAAAGTGCATATTTAGGGGGTTGACACTTGTATACAAGATTGTTATAATGGCATCGTAACATTTGTAATAAATTTGTAACAAAATTAACAAATTCATTTGGTTTTGGAGGATACAATGATTAACAAGGGAGTAAGACTTACAGCAGGCCTTTTAGTTGCAGCACTTTTGGTTACAACTGTTCCAGCAGAGGTATTTGCAGGGCAGACCGTTGAAAGTACGAACTACATCACAGGAACTTCATACAGCTTTTCTGCAGGTGCACATTCAGCCATTGGTGAAACAGTTGTATTAGAAGATGCTACAGAGGATGAACTCTATGCCGGTGTAGAAGAAAATGAAGCACCAGTTGTAGCAGAACCTGCAAACCCATATGCAAACATTGCAATCGCAAAAGTAAATGAATATTTAAATATTAGAACGGAAGCAAATCCAAATGCAGCAGTGCTCGGTAAGCTTTATAACAATGGAGCAGCAACTGTGCTTGAAACATTAGATGGTTGGTATAAGGTTACTTCTGGCAGCGTAACAGGTTATGTATCTGCAGATTACGTAGTTGTTGGCGATGAAGCTACTTGTAAAGCTGTTTCACAAAGAGTTGGTACTGTAATTACAGACGCTTTAAGAATTCGTAAAGAAGCTTCGACAGAAGCAGGTGTATATACATTGCTTACAGAAGGGAACAAGATGACAGTTCTTGATGAGTCTATGGAAGGGTGGCTTAAGGTACAGTATCGTTCTTATGTAGGTTATGTAGCATCAGAGTATGTATCAGTAGAAACGGTTTATAATTATGCAGAATCAAAAGAGGAAGAAAGAGCTCGTTTAGAAGCAGAAGCTGCAGCGAAAAAACAGCAGCAGGCATCATCTTCTTCCAATAAACACTACAATGCACCAGCAAGTAAAGAGGGTCAGGCGGTAGTTGACTATGCGGTACAGTTCGTAGGAAACCCTTATGTATGGGGTGGAACAAGTTTGACAAATGGTGCAGATTGCTCTGGTTTTGTAATGAAGGTTTATGAAGCATTTGGTGTAAGTCTTCCACATAGCTCATATCAGCAAAGAAGTGTAGGATATGCGGTAAGTGCGTCTGACGTTCGCCCTGGTGACATTATTTGTTATAGTGGTCATGTGGCAATCTATATTGGGGATGGAAAAATTGTGCATGCTTCCAATAGAAAAGAAGGTATTAAGATTTCGTATAATTGGCAGTATAGACAGGTGCTTGCAATCCGTCGAATCTTTTAAAAACTATTTAGAAAAGTAAAAACTTCCATTCTGCCTCGTAAGCTTGCTTATGAGGCGAAATGGAAGTTTTTTAATTGTGATACATGTACAAATTGCACAAATATGTTGTGATTGGAAAAAAAGTGTTGCAAATTGTCAAATGCTATGATTCAAAAGTTATCCACATTCGAGGGCTCAGAAAGCCCCAAAAATCGAGTTATACACGGACTTATTCACGTTATCCACAATAAAAATGCAATTTGAGATGTGGTAAAAAGACAAAAAAACGAACAAATGTTTTGTGGAGTTATCATAAACTTTGGTGAAAAAAAGGAAAAAATCGAGAAATGAATTGACATTTTAATAGTAAAAAAATTGGCGGGATATGTCACAAATTGTCGAACAATTAAAATGCTTGCCAAAAATTTCCCACTTTGTTATACTGAATTGTCATGATTAAAGAAATTATAGTAGCGGGAATAAAACTGAATAGTTATACGGCACTAGAGAATTTAATGCATATTGGAAAGAACTTAGATAACCGCATTTTTACCACGGTGGAAGAAATATATATGCGTACGCTTCTTCTTGCAAAAGAGGACGAAGTTGTAAAAAAAGTGGTGGAAGAAATGGATGTCACCGTGATAGCAGAAAATGGTGTTTGGGATGCAGCAGGAGAAAATACCACTTTACGGAAACGGGAGATTGAAAAGCGAGAATTCTTTTTTCATCTTATGCAAATTTTGGAACGCAATAAATACACCGTTTTTGTATTAGGTGGAGCACAGCAGGAGGTTGCTCAAACCTGTGAATATATTGCAGAGGAATTTTCCAGATTAAATGTTGTAGGTGCGAAAGCATTAGAGGAATGCGTTGGAGCAGATGAGGGTATTATAAATGATATCAATATGCTCGCGCCAGATGTAATAATAAGTGTATTGCCATCACCAATGCAGGAACATTTTTTGGCGGATCATAAAGCGATGTTGTCTGCAAGACTTTGGTATGGTATTGGCAGTGGTAAAATTACAGGACAGAAACATAGTCTAAAAATTCTACTACTGAAAAAACTTCGTAAGTATAAGCTTATGAATTATATAAAAAATGAAAAAGATACAAAATAAGATTCTTTTAAGAAAGAGAATGGTGAGCTATGAAAAAACATGGTAGAATTTATGAATATATCATGATCATAATTGGAACGGGGATTTTGGCATTTGGTATTGCTTGTTTTTATGATCCAGTCGGATTGGTTACAGGTGGATTTAGTGGTTTGGCAATTGTTATTAAGCACGTAACGGAAGTGTTTATCGAAGGTGGTATTCCACTTTGGCTGACCAATATTGCATTGAACATACCAGTGTTTATTTTATCCTATTTCCTGAAAGGAAAAAAATTCATTGGTAAAACGTTGTTTGGAACAATTATGTTATCCGTTTGGCTGTATATTTTGCCAGCGATTAATATGGCAGAAGGAGACCTGATGATAGCAGC
>JAFQWG010000096.1 GCA_017407605.1 Agathobacter sp.
AGAATAAAAAAGAGTTAGAAACTCTCGTAAGACTTTCTAACTCTTTAAATAATTTTGTTTATAGTTGTTTGGCTATTTGCTTTCTTTGTTAATCAAATACTGTTTGTAGCCTTTTGTAACAAATACAGCTAATGCACAGATGTTGATACCACTTACTACGAATAATAACAAGTCTACAGCGTCGAATACGATGTTGAAACCGAATACAGCTAATGTACCAGCAATAATTTCGATGCACATGTAGATTGCGATGTTCTTGTTCTCAGAGTTGTTGTAAAGTTGAGATAAGAAGTAGTAAGAACCAAGTAATGTAGTTAAAGCTGAGAACAAGCAGAAGATTGATAATACGATTAAACCAAAGTTGCCTGTTACAGCAGTAGCTGTTCTAAAGTATCCACCTAAACGTCCTAACGCATCTCCTGGAAGAGCGAATACACCATGTGCGATACCGTAAGAGCAGATGTATGATGTTACAAGGAGTGATACGCAAAGTGTTGTAATTGAAGGAATAAGTGCGATTACAGCAGCTTCACGTGGCTCGGTATCTTCTTCCTGAGCAGCCATTGCTAATGAACCTAAACCTGTTTCAGCTGTCTGGCAGATACGCTGCATAGCAAGGATGAAACCAGTAGGCATACCAATCATGGCTGCTACAGGATTTTTCATACCTTCAATCATGTTTGCAAAGAATGTAGGAATATAATCGTTTGTTTTTACAATAAATGTAATGAAGAATACAAAGTATAATACAACTGCTGTACCAATTAAGTATGTCATCGCATTGATGAAAATGTGATGTTTCTTTGTAAGTACGATACAAGATACAAAGATGATAATTGGAACTACGATGAAGATATAACGCTGTACCTGTGATAATTCGATACCAACGAATACTTCTGTAATAATAGTAACAACAGTATCGATACCGCTATACTGGAATCCTCCGAAACCGAAGATGTATAAAGCAGTAAACGCGATTGTGTAGATTAATCCAAGTGTTGGATTAAGTAATTTAGAGATGTACTGTGCTGGTTTTTTGTCCATGATTTTTGAGCAAAGTACTTCACTGTAGGATACTGGTACCATGATACATGCACCAAGAATACCCCAAAGAGCCATAGCTTCTAAGAAGTTCTGACCGCTTGTTACAAGTTTGCTGAGTGATCCTAATACACCGATGATAGCACCAGTACCAATCATAGAACCTAAGCTGATAGAAGCTGGTCCAATGATTTTCTTAGGATTAAGTTTGGATGGCTTAGAACATTTTTTCTGTACCTTGAAGATACCGTTGATTGCTGTGTAAGCACCTACGATAAGCATGAAAGGTAGGAAAAATGGCCATACACTGTTGGAAATGGAACCAATTACGTTCTCAAGAATTCCTAAAAAGTTCATAACTAAAGTCTCCTTTTGTTGTTTTTTGTTTATGTCTTTTGGACATAGAGTAATAGTGTAATTATAGTATCTAGAGCGGAAATATGCAACCAAAATTTGGTGTAGAAAAGTAATAATTTTTTAACATGTAATATGTGGAAAATTTCTACTATTATTTTGTCCAAAAGAATGATATAATTACATAAAAATATATAAAAGGAGAAGCTAGATATGAAAAAAATCTATTACAATGCTGATGTCGTTACAATGGACGAAGCATTACCAAATGGGGAAGCAGTTGTAGTTGAAGATGGTAAGATTACTTTTGTTGGTTCTAATGACGAAGCTATGCAGTACAAAGAAGGTGCTGAATTAGTTGATTTAGAAGGCAAAGCGTTACTTCCAGGTTTTATTGATCCACATTCACATTTCTCTGGTGTTGCATTTGCATTCCTTCAGGTTCCACTTGGAGAAGCTACTACATTAGAAGAAATCAAAGAAAAAATCGTTGATCACATTCAGAAAAACAATGTACCAGCAGGTACATGGATTACAGGTGCTGGCTACGACCACAATGCATTGGCTGAAAAAGTTCATCCAACAGCAGCATTTTTGGACGAGTTCACACCAAACAACCCAGTTATGTTACAGCACAAATCTGGACACATGGGTGTATTCAACTCTCTTGGCTTAAAAGAATTAGGTGTTACAGTTGACACACCAAGCAGAGAAGGTGGTTTAATCGGAAAAGATGAAAATGGTTTAACAGGATATATGGAAGAAGTTGACTTCATCGAATATTCAAAAGCAAAACCAATGCCATCTCCAGAAGAAATCTTTGGTGCATTCATCAGAGCTCAGGATCGTTATGCAAGCTATGGTATTACAACAGCTCAGGAAGGTATGCTTGTTAAACAGTTAAACGGCTTATACATGGGCTTAGTAATGCAGAATATGTTAAAAATGGATATCGTTGCATATCCAGATATGGGCAGCAAAGATGAATCATTAGCAATGTTCAAAGATTGCATCAAACAGTACCACAACCGTTTCAAAATCGGTGGTGTTAAGTTAATGTTAGATGGTTCTCCACAGGGTAGAACAGCTTGGATGAAGACTCCATATGTTGGTGATGACACATACTGTGGATATCCAGCAATGAAAGAAGAAGATATCTTAGCAGCATTTGAATATGCTATGGAAAATGAATTCCAGGTATTAGCTCACTGTAATGGTGATGCAGCTTGTGAACAGTACATCGTAGCTGTAGAAAAGACACATGAAAAATATCCAATCATTGATGACATGCGTACAGTAATGATTCATGCTCAGCTCTTACAGAAAGGTCATTTGCCAAGAGTTAAAGCAGCTAACATCATTCCTTCATTCTTCGTAGCACATGTATATCACTGGGGCGATGTTCATATTGAAAACTTTACAAAAGAAAGAGCTGCTCAGATCAGCCCTGTTAAATCTGCAATCGACCTTGGTATTCCTTACACATTCCATCAGGATTCACCAATCATCGATCCAGATATGATTGAAACACTTTGGATTGCTACAAACCGTCTTACAAAGAAAGGTGTAGAGCTTGGAACAGATGAATGTGTTTCAACATATGAAGCATTAAAAGCATTCACAATCAACGCTGCTTACCAGTACTTTGAAGAAGATACAAAAGGTAGCATCACAGTAAATAAATTAGCTGACTTGGTAGTATTAGATAAGAACCCACTCAAAGTTGAAAAAGAAAATCTTCGCGATGTGAAAGTATTAGAAACAATCAAAGAAGGTAACACAATTTTCAAACGCTAATTACAATATGTTAATTGCATAAGAAAATCCCGTCTGCATTTGCAGACGGGATTTTTTATGGTTTAAAGTTTATAAATGTTTTGCATAATCACCTACAACATCTACACCAGAAATGTGTACGATGAAGGCATGTGGATCAATTTCTTTTAATGCATCCTGAAGAATTCCATATTCATACTGAGATAATACAGTGATTACAACGTTAGTTGGTTCGTTTGTGTAACCACCAATAGCATTCCATACGGTGCAGCCGCGGTGCAACTCATTTTTTAAGTAATCCTGAATGATTTCTGGATTTGATTTTGTAAAAATCTCAACCTTAGATGCAATGTTCTGCTCATGGAAACGGTCAGTTACCATTGAAAGAATAGATGTATAGATAACAGAGTAGATAACTACTGTGATATCAAATAAAATTGCACATACTGCATATACGCAGATGTTGATGATAAGTCCCATTTTTCCTACAGAGAAGTTTGGTTTGCGAGAAGCAAAGTAAACTCCTAAGATATCTTGTCCGCCACCGGAAGCACCATATTTTAATGTGATACCAGTACCAGCTCCAGCTAAAAGTCCACCGATAAGACAAGCAGTAATGGTTTCTGTTACGATTGGTTCGCTTGGCGAAGGAATAATCGTAAGGAAAATAGTCTGGAAAGTAACACATATTAATGTATTAAGGAAGAAACGCTTGCTGATAGAACGATAAGCAAGGAAAAACAGTGGTATATTACATAAGTAGTAAATAAGACCTGCGATATCAAAGGAATTAAATGGAAGTCCTAAAATATCAACAAGAATAGTACGGATGATCTGACCGATTCCGACGAAACCACCGTTGTATAATCCAGCGGGCACGATGAATAAGTTTACACCTGCGGAGAATAAAACAGTTCCGAGGATTGCTACGACAAGTTGTGACAAGTATTCTTTTGTAAAGAATTTTTTTAATGCTACTTTAGTATTCATACGTTTACCTCTCTTAAAATTTGTTTTTACCAAAGAGCAAGTATATACATAAAGAAGATAATTTTCAAGATAAATTTATGTGAAAATTTAATTATAAAAAAACTTGTGTGTAAAATGCATAAAAATACAAAAAAACATTGCCAGAAACTGTGAATTTTATTGACTGAAATATAAAAATTTTATATAATACGCATATATGACTATCGAGAATAGTCAAAGCGGAACTTATTATAGTAGGGGATGCAAAAAATAAGTCTAAGATTTCTTATAATGGAATCAGACGAGAAAAAGAGGAGGACGGTTATGTCTAATCAGGAAATGCCAATGGTAGCTATTCCACTACCAAAGGGAAAGAAAAATGCCGTACAGTGGGGATGTGTTTGTATGATGCTCTCAGTTGCGATGTACGGTCTTGTATTTGCAACATTAACAGCACCAATTCTTGGAGAAATTAATGCTATGGAATATGTATCATTATTCTCTATTTTCGCTGCGCTCGGAGTTTCTATTATGACTCCAATCGGTGGAAAACTTGGTGACTTAATCGGACGTAGAAATATCGTAGTTGTTCCAGGTATTATCTGTGCAGTTGCTGGTATCGCAATCGCATTCGTTCGTTCATTATGGCCACTTATGGCTCTTCGTCTTATCGTTTCACTTGCGCAGGGTGCTTTTACAGCAGCTCCTTATATTATCGTAGGTCTTATTAACGAAAAGAAAGACACACCAAAAGCATTCGGTCTTTTAGCTGCATCTATCGCAGTCGGAGGATTCGGTGGATCAATCATCGCCGGTATCTTAACAGATATGGGCTTAATGACATTCGCTATTCTTATGCCAGCTATTCCACTTCTTATTGGTGTATTCTTAATCGGTACAAACTTACCAAACGTTAAGAAAGATGGCAAGGTAGTAATCGACGTTGCAGGTATCGTTGCACTCGTTGTTACACTTTGTGGAATCCTTCTTGCACTTAACTTTGGTTCAACAGTTGGCTGGACAAACCCAGGCGTTATCGCAGGATTTGTAGTTGGTATTATTGGTTTAGTTGCTTTAGTTAAAGTTGAAGAAAAAGCAGCAGATCCACTTATCCCATTAAAATTATTCGCAAACAAGAAATACGTTGCTATTATGTGTGTAGGTTTCTTAGGATACTTCTATCAGAACGCTATGAACGTATACGCTCCAATCGGTGCTATGCAGGTTATGGGTGCTACAACAGCAGCAGCTGGTGCACTTCAGATGCCACGTACAATCATCACTATGATTCTTCCAGCAATCACAGGTGCTTGGGTTGCTAAGAAAGCAAACAGAAGATGGGTTGCATTTGCAATGGGTACATTATTAGTTGCAATTCCAATGATTATGATGGGATTCACAGCTCCTGCTTACCCAATCTTAATCTACTTTGTAGCATTAGCTATTACAGGTGTTGCTGATGGTTTCCGTTCAGTATCTATGATGCCAGGTGCTCAGGCTACTCTTGAACCACAGGATATCGGTATTGGTACAGCTCTTATCAACTTTGTAAACTCACTTGCTGGTACAGTTGCAGCTGCAGTATTAGGTGTTGTTTACAACATGAACACAGTAGCAGACCCAACAAACGTTGCAAACATCCAGGCTGGTGTTAACGCAGTATTCTGGGTTGCAGGTATCGTTTCACTTGCAGGTTTCTTACTTGTAATTTTTGTTGTTAGACCACAGATGACTGTAAAAGAAGAAGCTTAATTTAAGTTTAAGTACATAATTGCCCCGGTGCAGATTTGCACTGGGGTTTTTGTTGTATGAGTGTGTGATGTGAGAGCTTGATGGAGATAATCTTGTTACAATAATTTGGGTTTAGATAGGAAAATAGTTGTACAATTCTACAAATTGTGGTACGATTAATAGAGTATTTTTGGGAAAAATAGGAGTAGGTATGAAAAAGCAAAAGAGATATCTATTTATAGGTGTAGCCGTAGCGTCTCTGCTTTTGAGTGGTTGTGGCACACAGTTGTACGAGTTGACAAAAGAGGAAGAAGACCTGATTGTTCATTCTGCGGCATATTTTGTGGCAAAACACAATATTCGCCAAAAAGATGGAGTTTCTGCAGTTGTAGATCCAGATTCTGTTGTCCTTGAGAGCGAGTCGGAGGAGATAGAAAACATTATGGAATCTGACACAGAGATGGGGGAAGTAATTGTTGGAACACTGGAGGATACTGGAGCAGAAGGAACAACAGTTGATGATACAATAGTTACTATGGCAAATGCTGTGGGACATGGAAATGACTTGATGATTACATACAATGGTGCTTATGTAGCAAACAATTATGTAGAAGGGGATGCATATTCCGTTGATGCGGAAAATGGCAAATCTTTTTATATTATGCAGTTTACAGTTGCAAATCTAACAGAAACAGAGGTGTTGTTGGATAATGTAACATTAAACCCATTGTTTAAGATTATAAGTAGTGAAGTAAATGTGAAGGCAGAAGTAACCTTCCTTACAACAGATTTTTCTACATATTTAGGTACGATTCCGGCAGGAGAGAGTGTAGATACAATTCTTTTATTTGAGGTTTCTGAGTCGATAGCAGAACAGATTTCGACACCAACACTTCAAATTACGGTAGACAATGAAATAAAAACAATAAAATTGTAAAAAAATTTAAAAAAAATAGCACAATTATACAACATTATGTTATAATATGACATATATATGATTTTGGGAGGAAAATTATGGATACTAATATACTTTTAGAGTCTGGAACAAATGAATTAGAGATATTGGAATTTGCGTTAGGAGCTAATCATTACGGTATCAATGTTGCCAAGATTCGTGAAATTTTACAATATATGCCAGTGACACCAGTGCCAAATGCACACCCATGTGTAGAAGGTATCTTTATGCCACGTGACACAATGATTTCAGTTATCAATCTTAGAAGATGTCTTGGCATGCCAGATGGTGAGAACGAGGGATTATTCATCATCACAAACTTCAACAAACTTAATATCGCATTCCACGTTGATGAAGTTATTGGAATCCATAGAGTTTCTTGGGAAGAAATTATCAAACCAGATTCTACAATCAATGGAGAAGGCGGCAGTACTTCAACTGGTGTTATTAAGATGAATGACAAGCTTATTGTTATTCTCGACTTTGAGTCAATCGTATCTGGCATTAGCCCTGAAACAGGTCTTCGTACAGCAGATATTGATAACTTAAAAGAAAGAGACAGAAGTGATTCAACAATCTTAATCGCAGAAGATTCACCACTCCTTAGTAAATTAATCACAGACTGCTTAAAGAAAGCAGGTTATGCGAACTTAATCGTTAATACAAATGGTCAGGAAGCATGGGATAAGATTTGTGAATTAAAAGAAAGAGGAACACTTCTTGATGATGTACAGTGTATCATTACAGATATCGAGATGCCTCAGATGGATGGACATCGTCTTACAAAGCTTTGCAAGTCAGATGACTTAATTAAGAAAATTCCACTTGTTATCTTCTCATCTCTTGTTAATGAAGAAATGAGACGTAAAGGGGAAATGCTTGGTGCAGATGCTCAGTTGACAAAGCCTGAAATCGGAATGTTGGTTGATGCAATTGATAGATTGATTGCAGAGTCAGGCATTTAATTTAAGATGACATTGTAAGGGATGTGATAGTTTCACATCCCTTTATGACATTTATTATAATATTTTTACGGAGAAATTATATGAAAAAACAGTCAGCAGAAGATTATCTTGATAAGTTGTTAAATTCTGTGAATGGGGAAACATATACAGAAGATGAAATGGATGTGTTTGGTGATGTTGCGAAAGAAATTATGCCAGTAGTAGAACATAAGCCAGAAATGGTTACACGTCGAATTTCTAAATCTGAAGAAGATTTCCTTAGAGAATTTGAGGCAGAACTTGAAGGAGATGATTTTGACGATTTTTTAAAGAATTTTGATAAAGATACAATGAACTTAGAGGATGTAGACGTAGCTTTTGATGGAAATGATTTTCTATTTGATGATACCAAGAGAGAAGAGCCTATGGAACTAAGTGATTTGGTGGATCATAGTTTTGATGAGGAGTCATTTGATGAGGAGACACCTGCATCGGCAGATGTAGATGAATTTCCATTAGAAGCTCTATTGGGTAGCACATCAGAAGAAAGTTTACCTATGGATTTATTTGTAGAAGATACATCTGTATCAGAAGAAAATCCTGTTGAGGATAGCTTTGATTTAGGTGGTGTTGATTTAGGTGCATTGTTAAATGAAGCGACTGCTGAGTCGCCAATACCTGACACAAGTAGTGATTCGGATTCAGATGATGATTTGCTTGCAATGTTAGGTGGTGCTGTGACATCGGTTGCAGAAAGCGATGTGTCTAATGAAGCTCCAGTAGATGATATGTTTGTCAATTTATTTGGGGAAGATAGCGTTGGCGAAGTGGGCGATTTAGCAAGCCTTGATAACCTGTTTTCAACAGATGAAGGTGCGTCAAGTGGTTTGGATTTAGGTAATCTGGGAGAAGCAGACTTGATGAGTTTGCTCTCTGGTAATGGTGAACTTTCTGATCTGGGAGATATGTTATCCCAGAGTGATTCATCAGAAATGTCGATGGATGGTCTAGATGCATTTGCAGCATTTGCAGAAGGGGAAATGGCTGCTCAGGGTGAAGCACCAGCAGAAGAGGCAGCAAAGAAACCAAAGAAAAAGGGGGGCAAGGGCGGCCTTTTAGACAAGATTAAAGATATCCTTTTTAGTGATGATGAGGATGATGAAGTAGAATTGAAGGCGTCATCTGTGCCTAGTGCAGGTCAGTTGTCTGGAGAAAATGCAGAAATTCTGGCTGAAATGGATGCAGAAGAAAAGAGCGGTAAAGGAAAAGGCGGATTCCTAGGCAAGTTTAAGAAAGGCAAGAACGCTGACGACAAGAAAGATAAAAAAGAAAAGAAAGAGAAAAAGCCAAAGAAAGAAAAACCTAAAAAAGCTTCAAAACCAAAGAAAGAAAAACCAAAGAAAGAAAAGAAACCAAAAGAAGTTGATAATACACCTCCACTTCCAAAGGGACCTGTATTTATGATTTGGTTAATGGTATTTTCTTTGATAGGTCTGGTTTATTTGGGTACAAATTTGATTGGATATTCTTCTTGTGTTGCAGATGCAAAGACTTATTACAATACAGGTAATTATGCAGAAGCTTATCAGGAATTGCTTGGTTTGACGATAAAAGAGAAGGATATGGCTCTTTATAATCAGGTAGCTACACTTGCAACGGTAGATAGCGAACTCAATGCATATAAGGTGTTCTTGGAAAATGAGAGACAGGCAGAAGCGTTGGATTCCCTTGTTTGTGCAGCAGGTAGATGTGAATTAAACGAAGATAGCGCAGAAGTTTATGAATGTCTTGGTCAGATGGAAATTTTAAGGAAAGAAGTTACCAATCAATTGAATAATTATGGTATGACATATGAACAGGCATTAGAGATGTATCACATCAAAGATAGAGAGGATTATACAATCGCTCTTTATACAAAATTAAAGGAATTAGGATTAGAATAACGGGCAATGGTTGCAATTATTGATTACAATGCTGGAAATTTGAAAAGCGTAGAAAAAGCCTTATTGGCAGTTGGACAGGAAAGTGTGATTACAAGAGATTTTCATACCATACTGTCGGCTGACCATGTCATTTTGCCAGGTGTGGGAGCGTTTGGTGAGGCAATGGCTCAGTTGAAACAGTATGAACTAGATAAGGTGATTTATGAAGTTGTGGACAAAAAGATTCCTTTCCTAGGTATATGCTTAGGTCTTCAGTTGTTATTTGAAGGTAGCGATGAAAGTAAAGGTGTGGAAGGTCTTCATGTATTAGACGGTCAGATTCTTCGTATTCCAGACAAAGAGGGGCTTAAAATTCCTCATATTGGCTGGAATTCCTTGCAGCTGCAAAACAACGGACGTTTGTTTGAAGGAATGAAAGAAAATCCATTTGTGTATTTTGTACATTCCTATTATTTAAAGGCTGCAGATGAGAAAATTGTAAAGGCGACCTGCGATTATAGCGCATGCATTCATGCTTCGGTAGAAAAGGACAATGTATTTGCATGTCAGTTCCATCCGGAAAAAAGTAGTGAGGTTGGACTTGCTATTTTAAAGAATTTTACACAGATTAAGGGAGGTAATTAGTATGTTTACAAAGCGTATTATCCCTTGTTTGGATGTAAATGGCGGACGTGTTGTAAAAGGAGTGAATTTTGTAAATCTAATTGATGCAGGCGATCCAGTAGAAATTGCAGCGGCTTATGATAAAGCCGGTGCAGATGAACTTGTATTTTTGGATATTACAGCATCTTCTGATAATCGTGGCACTGTGGTTGACATGGTGCGTCGTGTAGCAGAAAAGGTGTTTATTCCATTTACTGTCGGTGGTGGAATTCGTACGGTAGAAGATTTTAAAGTGCTTCTTCGTGAAGGTGCAGACAAAATTTCAATCAATTCATCTGCGATTAACACCCCTGAACTTATAGGAAATGCCGCAGACAGATTTGGAAGCCAGTGTGTGGTTGTTGCAATTGATGCAAGACGTCGTGAAGACGGAAGTGGTTGGAATGTTTATAAAAATGGTGGACGTATTGATACAGGTCTAGATGCTATAGAATGGGCAATGAAAGCTGATAGATTGGGAGCTGGAGAAATTCTCCTTACCAGCATGGATTGTGATGGTACAAAGGCAGGTTACGATATCGAACTTACCCGTTTGATTTCACAGAATGTGTCCATTCCGGTGATTGCATCGGGTGGTGCAGGTACAAAGGACCACTTTTATGATGCACTAACAGAAGGTTGTGCAGATGCGGCTTTAGCGGCATCATTGTTCCACTTTAAAGAGTTGGAAATTATGGATTTAAAGAATTATTTAGCTGGACGAGGAGTGCCGGTACGTAGATAAAAGGAAGCCACGGCACAAGCTGTGGCTTTTTGTGTTTTATAATATATAAAGAATACGGCAAAGATAGCCGATATAGAAAAGAGAAGACTATGGCAATGCTTACAAATGATTGGGCAGATGCTCTTTCAGAAGAGTTCAAAAAGCCCTATTATAGAGAACTTTATAATTTTGTAAAACGGGAATATGCGAGCACGACGGTATTTCCGCCAGCAGAGGATATTTTCAATGCTTTGCATTATACACCGCTAAATGAAGTGAAAGTGGTAATTTTAGGGCAGGATCCTTATCACAATGTGCATCAGGCACATGGACTTTGCTTTTCAGTATTACCAGATCAGCCAGATATTCCACCATCACTGCAGAATATCTACAAGGAGCTGGAGTCGGATTTAGGATGCAGAATTCCAAATAATGGGTATTTAGAAAAATGGGCAAAACAGGGTGTGCTTATGTTAAATACCGTGCTTACGGTTCGCGCACATCAGGCAAATTCGCATCAGAATAAAGGCTGGGAACAGTTTACGGACGCGATTATTCGTGAGGTAAACAAGATTGACAGACCAGTGGTTTATCTTCTCTGGGGTAGACCAGCACAAAGTAAGATTTCAATGCTTAATAATCCTAAGCATTTAATATTAAAAGCACCGCATCCAAGTCCATTATCTGCATATCGTGGATTTTTTGGATGTAAACACTTCAGCCAGACAAATGAATTCCTGACTTCTAATGGATTAGAAGCCATTGACTGGCAGATTGCAGATATCTAAAGGAATAGATACGAAGAAAGGAGCGTTTATTATGTCATTTGATTCAAACTCAATCGGAAACTTATTTTCAAGTTTAGGTACAAACACAACTGGTTCCACATCTTCATATTCGGGAAATTTGGGAATCAATTTGGCAGATTATGCCAGCATTAAGAATGGTTCTTATTCCAAACTTATGAAATCTTATTATGAGTTGGATGAGAAAAAAGAAACAAAAGAGACTAATTCAAAAAATGATACAGATGATAGTGATGCAACTATTAAGAGTATTAAAGGTTCTGCAAAAGAATTGAAAGAAAGTGCACAGGCGCTATATGGTAGTAAAGGCATTTTTGAAAAAGATGCAAATGGTGAATATGATATGGAGGCCATTTATGAAAAGGTAAATGCTTTTATAGAAGATTATAACTCTATGATAGAAAGCGTAGGTTCAGCTGAGACAGAAAGCATTGCAAATGCAGGTGCAAATGTAGTAAATGCTACGACGAATAACATGAAGATGCTTGCAAAACTTGGTATTAAGGTAAGCGGCAGCGATTTTACTCTTTCTATTGATAAAGAAGATTTTATGAAGTCTAACATTGCGGATGTAAAGAGTATGTTTAGCGGTGTGGGGTCTTTTGCATATCAGGTAGGGGCAAAAGCGTCACGTATCTATAGTATGGTGGAAGATAAGGTGTCTGGTATCGGTACATATAGTACCAGCAAGAATGATACTTCCAGCAGTACATCAAAGGATACGGCAAATACGATTGCAAAGGTAAAAGACAGAGCCGATGATTTGGTTTCTACAGGAACAGATCTTTATAGAAATAGAGATTTGTTTGATAAGGATAAAGATGGAAAATATGATACAGATACTATTGTAGAAGAAATCAGTGCGTTTGTTAAAGATTACAACGATTTGATTATTGGTACAGAAAATACCAAGAGTTCTGGTATTGCAAGTGCGATGAAGACCTTAAAAGGTATCACAGATGCTTATGACAAAGAACTGGCGGCACTTGGTATCACAATTGATAAGGATGACGATACCTTGAAATTCGATGAAGACAGTTTCTTAAACGCAGACATGAAGGATGCAAAATCACTCTTTATCGGAACAGGTTCACTTGCTTACCAAATTACAGCAAAAGCAGCAATGGTAGCTAATCAGGCGGAGACCGAAGCAAATAAGTCTAATACCTATACAGATAATGCAACCTTCTCAAATAATCATAATACAGGTTCAATTTTTAATGGTATAGTATAAAAAATCAGGCGA
>JAFQWG010000097.1 GCA_017407605.1 Agathobacter sp.
CTTTGAATAAATAGCTTAATAGTGTTTAAATCAAACATTTTCTTTTAAAGTATTGACTGTAAAACCTTTTCACAGTTTACATAATGAAGAGCTATTAAACTGTATGAAAAGTATGGGTTTGAGAAGATAGGATGTTTTAAGGGATTTTTGATAGTGGGGGATATGAGGTTGGTTAATATGCACAAAAAATGTATGATATAATTGAGCAAAGTAACAAAATACACAAAGCATATTGACTAATCCAACGTAGGATGTTAGGATGAATATAGATAAAATCCAACGTAGGATGTTAAAAGGTTTAGAGGAGGTTTTTATGAAAAAAAGGATGTTAAGTGTACTTCTTGTACTGACGCTAATTGCAGGTATTTTATCTGGTTGTGGAGTTAGCAGAAGTTCAGAAGCTACAGCATCAGGGAACAGCGAATATCAGAAAGTTGAACTTGTTATGGCAGTTAACGGAACAGATATTCAGATTGATGCAAGAGTAGCTGATAAATTTGCAGAACTCGTTGCAGAAGAATCAGGTGGCAATGTTACAATTTCAGTATTTCCTAATGATCAGCTTGCAAGTGGTAATGCAACAAAAGGGATTGAAATGATTGCAGGAGGCGGTGTTGACTTAGCAGCATATGCAACATGTACTCTGGCAGTTATCGACCAGAAACTTGCAGTAGCAACGATTCCATGGATTTTTGATGACTATGAGGAAGCAAGAACAATAATTGATGAAACAGGATACAAATATTATGAAGAAAGACTTGCAGCAAAAGGACTTACTTATCTTGGCTCTTTCCATAATGGTTTTAGACAGATTACAAACAGTAAACATGAAGTTCATTCGCCAGATGATGTTAAGGGATTGAAAATAAGGGTACCAGGAAGTGAAGTGTTTATGAGTTTTTTTAGAACACTTGGTGCAGACCCAGTAGCAATGAGTTGGAGTGAAGTATTTACAGCAATTCAGCAAGGAACTATTGATGGACAGGAAAATGGAGTAAGTGTAACTGACTCGGCAAAAATGAATGAGGTTCAGGATTACTTAACACTCTGGAACTATTCATATGAAAATGACTTGTTTATTGCAAACACAAAAGTTTGGGAATCGTTAGAACCCAAAACAAAGGAACTTCTTCAGGAAAAAGCAGTAGAGGCATGTAATTGGGGACGAGATGTACTAGAATCTGAAGAAGAAGAAATTATAGCAAACTTTGAAGCAGAAGGAATGACTGTAACAAGACTTACAGATGACGAAATGGAAGTATTTAAAGAAGAAATGAAAGAGACGAAGCAGAAATTTATTGAACAGTATGGCGCAGATGCAGCAGCTGCATTCAATATTACAGTTGAGTAGAAAGGAGAAGTAAATGAAAATCTTTGAATGGATTGAAGAAGGAGTATCAGCACTCTGTCTAGTTGTTATGACAGTTCTTACATTTACAAATGTAATTGCAAGATATGTATTTAGTGCATCATTCTCTTTCTCAGAGGAAATTACTACTTATTTGTTTGTATTGCTTAGCCTACTTGGTACTGCTATTGCAGCAAAAAGGAAAGCACATCTAGGACTTACTATTCTGACAGATGCAGTTGGACCAAGAGTAAGAAAAATTATGGGGATTATCAGCTATGCGTTAGCAGTAGCGTTTTCAGGAGCAATATTCTTTTATGGAATTAAGATGGTTATGAATCAGCATATGCTTGGGCAGGTAACAGCAGGTATGCAGTGGCCAGAATGGATTTTTGGTATGTTTGTACCATTTGGAGCATTTTTCGTAGTAGTGCGATTTGCACAGTGTTTGATTGAAGAAATCAAAAATGAAGAGAAAGAGGAGGTTAAGGCATAATGATAGCATTTGTACTTTTTGCATCTTTTGCAGTTCTGCTTTTAATAGGAGCACCAATTGCAGTATGTCTTGGTGTTTCCAGTACACTTTCAATGATTGTTCAGGGAGCAGGAAGACCTCTTGAGGCAGTGATGAGCAGTCTCCCGATGATTGTGTCAGCATCTACAAGTAAGTTTGTACTTTTAGCAATTCCATTTTTTATACTTGCAGGAAACATTATGGAAAAAGCTGGAATTTCTGAAAAGCTGATTAACCTTGCAGAAGCATGTATTGGTCATGTTCGAGGTGGTATTGCAATTGTATGTGTTGTTGTAGCCTGTTTCTTCGCAGCTATTTCAGGTTCGGGTCCAGCAACAGTTGCTTCATTGGGAGTCATCCTTATTCCAGCAATGATTAAAGCGGGATATACACCAGCGTTTTCAGCAGCACTTATGGCAGCAGCAGGAGCTATTGGAGTTATCATTCCACCATCTATCACATTTGTAGTATATGGTTCTATCGCAGATGCTTCTATTGGATCACTCTTTATTTGCGGTCTTGTTCCAGGGCTTATCATGGGACTTGCATTAGCAGTCACAGCACTTATTGTTGGAAGAAAAGCAAACTTAGAGACATTAGAGAGAAAATCTGGCGCAGAAAGATGGATAGCATTTAAAGATGCATTCTGGGGATTAATGATGCCTGTTATCATCTTAGGTGGTATTTATGGAGGAATCTTTACACCAACGGAAGCAGCTGCAGTATCAGCAGTATATGGATTATTTGTAGGCGTATTTATTTATAAGAAAATAAAAGTAAAAGAATTCTATGCAATCTTAATTGATACAGTTTCAACAACAGCGACAGTAATGTTTATTACAGCAGCGGCTAGTTTATTTGCATATGTATTAACAAGAGCAAGACTTGACGTAGCAATTAGCTCGGCATTAGAAGAAGCTACAGGTGGAAGTGTAATAGTTTTCTTTATCATCGTAAATATTATTTTACTGATTGCCGGATGCTTCCTTGATTCAACATCAGCATTATACATCTTTGTGCCTTTATTTGTACCAGTTGCGCAGGCACTTGGAATTGATCTTCTTCACCTTGGTGTGGTAATGATCGTAAACCTTGCAATCGGACTTTATACGCCACCGGTAGGTGTTAATCTTTATGTGGCTTGTGGAGTTCCTAAGATTAGTCTAAAGGAGATTTCAAAAGCAATTCTTCCGTTGATTGGAGCATCATTAGTTGTTTTATTGTTAGTAACTTATATACCTAAGATTTCATTATTATTCATGTAAAGGAGTAAAAGATATGAAAAACGTAAGTGTAAGAGAATTAGAAAAACAGTGTATCGAACTTAAGAAAAAAGTTGTCACGATGGTATACAAAGCACAGTCTGGACATCCAGGTGGGTCATTATCAGCAGCTGATTTCGTTACAGCAGCTTATTTTAGTGAAATGAATATAGATCCTTTGAATCCAAAATGGGAAGACAGAGACCGTTTCGTACTTTCAAAAGGGCACGTATGTCCAATTCAGTATGCAGCACTTGCAACTTTAGGATTTTTTGATGAATCAGAATTGGATACTCTTCGTAAAGAGAATTCTATTCTTCAGGGACATCCTGATATGAAAAAATGTCCAGGAATTGATATTTCAACAGGTTCTTTAGGACAGGGACTTGCTTGTGGAGTTGGTATGGGTATCGTAGCAAAGAGAGATAATAAAGATTTCCGTGTTTTTGTAGTTGTTGGAGATGGAGAATGCCAGGAAGGTGAAATCTGGGAAGCTGCTCAGACAGCTAACAAATATCAGTTAGATAATCTAATTGTTTTTGTTGACAATAATAATCTTCAGATTGATGGAATTACTGACGAAGTTATGCCTAACATTCATCTTGGGAAAAAATTTGAGGCATTTGGATTCGAAACATATGAAATCGATGGTCATAATATGAAACAGATTGTTGAAACATTTGACCGTATCCGCATGACAAAGAATGGAAAACCAAAATGTATTTTTGCCAATACTGTAAAGGGAAAAGGCGTTTCTTACATGGAAAATCAGTGTGGATGGCATGGAGTAGCTCCAAATACAGAACAGTATGAACAGGCGATTAGAGAATTAGACGAACAGTTAGCTTTGTATGCATAAAAATTTTGTCGCCAAAGATAGGACGTTGGTACAACCTACGTAGGGGCAATAAAAAACTAAAACAAAAAAATGGAGGTTATGAAATGAGCGAATTAAAGAAAGCAACCAGAGATGGTTTTGGTGAAGAAATCGTTAAACTTGGAAAAATTGATAATAGCATTTATGTTGTTGACGTAGATATCGGAAAATCATGTAAAACAGTAGATTTTAGAAAGAAGCTTCCAGAACAGTACCTGAATGTAGGTATTGCAGAACAGAATGCAGCAGGAGTTGCCGCTGGGCTTGCAACGTGTGGAAAGATTCCATTTGTAGTTACATATGCCGTGTTTGGTTCATTAAGAATGTGTGAAATGATCCGTCAGGAAATCTGTTATCCAAACTTAAATGTAAAGATTGCGTGTTCTCATGGTGGAGTAACACCTGCTAATGACGGTGCAAGTCATCAGAGTATTGAAGATATGGGGGTTCTTAGAACAATTCCCAATATGACAGTTCTTATGCCAGCAGACTACTATTCAGCAAAAAAATTAGTTACAGCCGCAGCAAAATATGACGGACCAGTTTATCTGAGATTTACACGTGATGCAGTACCGGTGATTTATGACGAAAATGTAGAATTTGAAATTGGTAAGGCACATAAGATTAAAGATGGTAAAGATGTATCAATTATTGCAAATGGAGATACAGTATGTATCGCTATGAAAGCAGCTGAAATTTTAGAAGCAAAAGGAATTTCAGTGAAATTACTTGATATGCATACAATCAAACCATTAGACATAGACGCTGTAATGGAATGTATCAATGACACAGGAAAGATTATTACAGTAGAAGATCATAACATTATGAATGGTCTCGGAAGTGCCGTTGCAGAAGTAGTAGCTGATACAGGAAAAGCAATTGTAAAACGTATCGGTGTTCAGGATCAGTTTGGACAGTCTGCACCGTACGAAAGACTTCTTGCAATTAATGGAATTACAGTAGACAACATTGTAGTAACAGCAGAAGCATTAATGAAATAAGTGATAAAGGAGAAAAAAGGTATGTTCAAATTTGATAATCAGGTAGTAATTGTAACAGGTAGTGGTTCACCAAAAGGAATTGGGAAAACAATTGCGAAAACATTCGCTAAACAAAATGCAGCAGTTGTTATTGCAGATGTGAATGCAGTAGGAGTTGAAGAAGTAGTAAACGAAATCAAGGCTGCCGGTGGAGAAGCAATGGGTGTAGTAGTGAATATTACATCTGAAGAATCCGTAAACGAAATGGTCAAAAAAGTAATGGATAATTACGGGCGTATTGACGTTTTAGTTAACAATGCAGGTATTTCTCAGAAAGTAACGGTAGCAGATATGACAATGTCTGATATGAGAAAAATCTTTGAAGTAAATATGTTTGGACTTTTCCTTTGCACACAGGCTTGTATGAAAGTGATGCGTGAACAGAAATATGGAAGAATTGTAAATCTTTCATCTGTATCTGGTAAAAGAGGTGGCGGTGTATTTGGTGGTGCTCACTACTCAGCGTCAAAAGCAGCTGTACTTGCATTTTCTAAGAATCTTTCAAGAGAAATTAGTGCAGAGGGTATTACTATTAATAGTGTGTGCCCAGGTTTAATTAATACAGAAATCTGGAAGTCATTGCCAGAAGAAGACGCGAAGAAAGTAATTGATTCTATTCCAATGGGACGTCCAGGTGAAACACAGGAAGTTGCAAATGCGATTCTCTTCCTGGCTTCAAAAGAAGCTTCTTACATTACAGGTGAAGAAATCGATATTAACGGTGGATCACACATGGATTAGTTATCTATAACCTCTCAATAGATAAAATAGACTGTAAGAAACCCATAAAGTATTAAATAAAATATCAAATGTCCTCAATATTTTTAAGTCGCTTATGAAATTTCCCCCTAATTTTTAAGCTTACAGTCAGAACAAAAAGCACCTTGTCCTATGTGAGGGGACAAGGCGCTTTTTTAGACATTTTTAACAAATCACATGAAAAATTGGACAATCAAAAAAAAGCATGATAGTATGTAGGATATAGGACATATGATTTTTATTATTGAAGAGGTGATATATTTTGAAAAGTGGTACTTTAAGAAAAGTAAATAGTGAATCTGTTGTACAGCAAATTATTGACAGTCTTACAGAAGCGATGATTAACAGAGAACTCCGTCCAGGTGATAAGATTCCAACAGAAATAGAACTGGCAGAAGAACTTGGAGTTGGACGAAACTCGGTGAGAGAGGCAATTAAAATTTTAGTATATCTAGGTGTATTGGAAATTCGTCGTGCAGAAGGTACTTTTGTATGTGAGGGATTCTCTGAGAGTATGATAGATCCTATGATATATGGAATTATTCTTGATAAGGAAGATTCATATGAAGATCTGATGGAACTTCGTGAAATGGTAGAAGTTGGAGTAATGCAGCTTGCAATGCAGAAGGTCGAAAAAGAAGATTTAAGATTGTTGGAAGAAAAACTTGCCTGTATGAAGAGTGAAATAGATAAAGGAGCTGAAAATATTGAGAAAGTGTTTAAGGCTGATAATGATTTTCATGATATAATCACAGCAATGGGAAAAAATGCTATTGTTACAAAGATTAATCAGGTAGTGCGTATGCTGACATATGCATTAAGATATCAAACTGTACTTACAATGTTACAGGAAGGAAGAGGACAGGAACTTTATAACGCACATATGAATATTTATGAAATTTTGGCAGAAGGAAGAAACTGTAATCTTAATCAGGCAGTAAGAGAGACATATTTTACAGATGCCGAGATTCATAATTAAGGAGAATAAATTATGATAGCTATCGCATGTGATCACGGTGGATATGAACTGAAATTAGAAATTTTGGATTACTTAAGAAGGAACAATATTGCATTTAAAGATTTTGGATGCGACAGTACAGAGGCTGTAGATTATCCAGTATATGCAAGAAAAGTTACAGCCGCAATTAATGAAAATAGTTGTGATAAAGGGATTTTGATTTGTGGAACAGGTATTGGAATATCTATCGCAGCAAATAAAGTTCCTGGTATTAGATGTGCACTTTGTACAGACTGCTTCTGTGCAGAAGCAACAAGACAGCATAATGATTCAAATGTACTTGCATTAGGTGGAAGGGTTATTGGTCCTGGACTTGCAGTAAAAATAGTAGATACATTTCTAAATACAGAATTCTCAGGAGCAGAACGCCATCAGAAAAGAATAGATTTGATTGAAAAATAAGAGACAGAAGATGGAAAGTTGGTCTGATACTTTTTTGATACTAAAATATTCATAAACAATAAATATGATTCAGAATAATGCTACAAATTTGTTTCAAAAAGTATGTAAAAGTACATAAAATATATCTTGAAACAGTCAGATTGTACCGTGAAGGTGGACGTACAGTAGGTTCAGGTGTAGTTAAAGAAATC
>JAFQWG010000098.1 GCA_017407605.1 Agathobacter sp.
ATGCCTCATTAATTGGAGCACCTGGCGCAACCATTGGCCATACCTTGTCATCGGAATCAATGATACAGTCAATTACGAATGGAATTTCACATTCCAAAGCTTCGGCAAATGCGGCTTCAAATTCTGCGCGGCTTGTCACACGTTTTGCTTTACACCCCATTGCCTCTGCTAATTTCACAAAATCCACACCATCATCTAAAATTGTTGCCGAATAATGCTGTTCATAGAATAAATTCTGCCACTGACGAACCATACCAAGTACATGATTGTTTACAATTACTTCAATAAGTGGAAGTTTGTTTCTACTTGCTGTTGCAAGCTCATTCATGTTCATACGGAAACATCCATCACCAGCAATATTGACTACCTGCTTATCTGGATTTGCCATCTGAGCTCCGATAGCTGCTCCAAGTCCATATCCCATCGTACCAAGTCCACCAGAAGATAATAAAGTACGAGGTTCTTTGTATTTATAATACTGGGCAGCCCACATCTGATGCTGTCCAACCTCAGTTACCATAATCGCATCACCATGTACCATTTCATAAATCTTTTCAATGATATATGGTCCACTTAAACCTTCCGGATGATAGCTCAGAGGATATTTTTCTTTTAATTCTTTTATGTGTGCCATCCATTCTGAATGTTCATACTGTGGAAGTTTTTCATTTAATTGGGTAAGCACTTCTTTAACATCTCCGATTACGCTCGCATCTGCCATGATATTTTTATTGATTTCTGCAGGGTCTACATCAATATGTAATATCTTCGCCTGACGAGCAAACTTCTTAGGATTACCAAGCACACGATCCGAAAAACGTGCACCAATGGCAATAAGCAAATCACATTCACTTACACCAAGGTTCGATGTCTTTGTACCATGCATGCCAAGCATACCCGTATAGCGTTCATCTGTACCATCAAAAGCACCTTTTCCCATTAAAGTGTCACAAACTGGTGCATCTACAAGTTCTACAAACTTACGAAGTTCTTCACTTGCTTCTGAGATTACTGCACCACCACCTACAAAGATAAATGGTTTCTTGGCTTTTCGAATACGACGAAGTGCTCTTTCTATATCCTCTTCACTAATTGTATTCGATATTCTTGCTGGTAATTCCAATTGTTTTGGTTTATATTCACATTTTGCTGCCGTTACATCCTTTGGAATGTCGACAAGCACTGGACCTGGTCGACCTTTTCTTGCGATTGTAAATGCTCTGCGAATCGTATCTGCTAAATTTTCTACATCTTTTACGATAAAGTTGTGTTTTGTAATAGGTGTTGTAATACCTGCAATGTCAATTTCCTGAAAACTATCTTTTCCAAGAAGTGGTAAGGTTACGTTACAGGTAATTGCCACGAGTGGAACGGAATCCATATATGCTGTTGCAATACCAGTTACCAAGTTTGTAGCACCTGGCCCGCTTGTTGCAAAACACACACCAACTTTGCCAGTACTTCTGGCATATCCATCTGCTGCATGGGAAGCACCCTGCTCATGAGATGTAAGCACATGCTTAATATCTGTCTGTTGATAAATTGCATCATAAACATTTAAAATTGCACCGCCAGGATAACCAAATACGGTATCCACACCCTGTTCTTTTAAACATTCAATGATGATTTGTGATCCGTTTAGTGTCATATTACTTAATCTCCAATACTGCTCCTCTATTTCCTGATGTTACCATAGAAGCATATCTCTTTAAGTACCCTGTTGTTACCTTTGGTTCGCGTGGCTGCCATTTTGCTCTACGCGCTTCCATTTCTTCATCAGAAACAGCTACATCAAGTTTCATTTCTGGAATGTTAATCTTGATAATATCGCCCTCTTCAATAAGAGCAATTGGTCCGCCTACAGCGGCTTCTGGTGAAACATGTCCGATAGATGCACCACGAGAAGCACCCGAGAAACGTCCATCTGTAATAAGTGCTACAGAGCTACCAAGTCCCATACCTGCAATTGCAGAAGTTGGGTTTAACATTTCTCTCATACCTGGGCCACCTTTTGGTCCTTCATAACGAATAACCACTACATCACCTGCTACGATTTTGCCACCTTTGATTGCATCGATTGCATCTTCTTCACAATCAAATACTCTGGCAGGTCCTTCATGTACCATCATTTCATCTACAACAGCAGAACGTTTTACTACACTACCGTCTGGAGCAAGATTTCCTTTTAATACCGCAAGGCCACCGGTTTTACTATATGGGTTATCCATAGGTCTGATAACCTCTGGATTTTTATTTACAGAATTAGCAATATTTTCTCCAATTGTCTTGCCTGTAACAGTCATACAGTCTGTATTAAGAAGTCCTGCATCAGCAAGCTGTTTCATAACTGCATATACACCACCTGCTTCGTTTAAATCTTCCATATATGTATGACCTGCTGGCGCCAAGTGACAAAGGTTTGGAGTCTTTTCACTAATTGGGTTTGCAAATTCAATATCAAAATCAAATCCGATTTCATGTGCAATTGCTGGTAAATGAAGCATTGAGTTTGTCGAACATCCCAATGCCATATCTACTGTTAATGCATTGATAATCGATTCTTTTGTCATAATATCTCTTGGACGAATATCCTGTTCTAATAATTTCATAACCGCCATACCAGCGTGTTTTGCCAAACGAATTCTGTCAGAATATACAGCAGGGATTGTACCATTACCACCAAGTCCCATACCAAGTGCTTCTGTTAAGCAGTTCATAGAGTTGGCTGTGTACATACCTGAGCAAGAACCACAGGTAGGGCAAGCTTTTTCTTCAAATTCTCTTACATCTTCTTCTGTCATTGTGCCTGCAGCATAAGAACCTACTGCTTCAAACATAGATGAAAGACTTGTTTTACATCCTTTTACTTTACCAGCAAGCATTGGACCACCAGATACAAACACCGTTGGTACATTGATACGAGCCGCTGCCATAAGAAGACCTGGTACATTTTTGTCACAGTTTGGAACCATAACAAGTGCGTCAAACTGATGTGCAAGTGCCATTGCTTCTGTTGAATCAGCAATCAAATCTCTGGTTACAAGCGAATATTTCATACCTACGTGTCCCATTGCAATACCATCACATACCGCAATTGCAGGGAAAACAACTGGTACACCACCAGCTTCTGCTACACCAAGTTTTACTGCGTTTACAATTTTGTCTAAATTCATATGTCCTGGTACGATTTCGTTGTAAGAACTAACGATACCTACCATTGGTTTTCTCATTTCTTCTTCTGTAAATCCTAAAGCATTAAAAAGACTTCTGTGTGGAGCCTGCTGCATGCCTGATTTTACATTATCACTTCTCATGTTTCTTCCTCTTTTCATGTTGATTCAATTAGCCATACAGCTAACATTATTCGATTGTACTACAAAAAATACAATCTTGCAATGCAACTTACTCTTTTCTTACACTCTTTCTGCAATCAGACTTCCCATCTCTGCCGTACCTACTTTTGTAATACCCTCTGTGCTTTCACCACTCTGTGGCATAATGTCACCGGTACGGTAACCTTCTTTCAACACCTGTTTTACAGCTGCTTCCACTGCATCTGCTTCTTTATCTAAATCAAAGCTATAACGAAGCATCATTGCTGCACTTAAAATTGTAGCAATTGGATTTGCAATGCCTTTGCCCGCGATATCTGGAGCAGAACCACCACTTGGTTCATAGAGACCAAATTTTGTTTCATTTAAACTTGCGGAAGACAACATACCAATCGAACCTGTTACCATACTTGCTTCATCAGATAAGATATCACCAAACATATTCTCAGTTAAGATTACGTCAAACTGAGCTGGATTCTTTACTAACTGCATTGCACAGTTATCTACCAACATATGCTCGTAGCTTACTTCTGGATAATCCTGTGCTACTTCTTCTACTACTTTTCTCCAAAGTCTAGAAGAATCTAATACATTGGCTTTATCTACGGAAGTAACTTTCTTTCTACGTTTCATTGCAATATCAAAACCACGAATTGCAATACGTCTGATTTCGTCTTCTGTATAGCTAAGGCTGTCAACAGCTGTCATTACACCATTTACTTCTTTGGTGCTTCTTTCACCAAAGTAAAGTCCGCCAGTTAATTCTCTCATAATCATCATGTCGAAACCATCACCGATAATATCATCACGAAGTGGACATGCTGCTTTTAATTCTTCATATAAATAAGCTGGTCTTAGGTTTGCAAATAAATTTAATTCTTTTCGAATCTTAAGAAGTCCTGCTTCTGGACGAAGGTTTGGTGGAAGTTTGTACCAAGGAGAAGTTGTAGTATCTCCACCAATGGAACCCATAAGTACTGCATCTGAAGCCTTTGCTGCTGCAATTGCTTCATCTGTAAGTGGTACTCCTGTTGCATCAATAGAACATCCTCCTAATAAAATTTCTGTATAATCAAAAGAATGACCATATTTTTTACCAACAGCATCTAATACCTTCGTTGCTTCTGCTGTTACCTCTGGTCCAATTCCATCTCCTGCAATTACGCCAACTTTAAAATTCATATCGTTCCTCTTTCCCGTGCGAATCACGTCTCTAATTATTGATACTATAATAAAACAATAGACTTTTCATTTCAATATAACTAGCCATTTTACTTTTTCATACACACCATAACCTTCATTTATACCATATGCAATTTATCATTTGCGATTTATTACTATATATGGTATACTCCTTAAAATAGTACTTTAGTTTGGGGGATTATTCATGCATTACAATGAATCTGCAGAAAACTATTTAGAGACAATACTCGTACTTAGCAAGAAACTTCCTGTTGTACGTGCAGTAGATATTGCAAACGAGCTTGGATATAAAAAATCTAGTGTAAGCATTGCTATGAAACATTTAAGAGAAAAAGAACATATCTCTGTTTCTGATGCAGGCTTTATCACTCTGACAGAGAGTGGTCTTTCCATCGCAGAAATGATTTATGAACGTCATGAAATCCTCACTTCTGTACTTACTACGCTTGGTGTACCTGAAGAAATAGCATCAGAAGATGCTTGCCGCATCGAGCATGTAATTAGCCCAGAAAGCTTTGAAGCTTTAAAATCGCATTTTATAAAATAAAAACAAGACCATTACTCATATAAAAAGTAATGGTCTTTATTTTTTAAATTACAAATTAAATTTTTCAACAAATTCACCTTCTGGACTTGGACGTCCATAGTAATATCCTTGTATATAATCAGGGTTTAAAGCACGAATTTTTTCTAATTCTTCCTGTGTTTCAACACCTTCTACACAAATCTTAATACCCAAACTATGTACCAGATAAATAATATTCGCCATTAAATCACGTTCAAAATCATTCTTAATAGCCTTTACAGTAAAACTTCTATCCAATTTCAACACATTTGGTGCCATTGCACCAATATTAATCAAATTGGAGTATCCTGTTCCGAAATCATCTAAGGCAATGCTTACGCCATAATCCCTAAGCGAATCCCATACCTTCTGAATTGCTACAGAATCACCAAGGTGTCCACTTTCTGTCAATTCAACCGTAATGCTATCTGGAGTCAAATCATACTCACTTAGCATACGACAAAAATCACCCACAAATGGACTCTTTAGTATTTGAACAAATGAGACATTCACATTAACTTTAAATTCTGGCAAGACCTCACGTGCTTTTTTACAAAAAGCCATTGCTCTACCCAAAACATATTTTCCAACCGGAATAATTAATCCGCTTTCTTCCAATGCTGGAACAAATTCTATCGGAGATACAATATCTCCATGTGGCAAAGTATATCGAAGCAAAGCTTCTGCTGCATATGGAGCTGAAGTGTTATTTTCATCAATAATTGGTTGGAAATAGACATCGAATCCTTCAAAATCACATCCTACAGCTTCACGAATTGCACTTAGAATAAAACTCTTTCTAATAAATGCATCATAGTCGTTAATATCAAAGAAATATACCTGATTCTTTCCTCGAAGTTTCGCTTGGCTTAGTGCAAACTGAGATAATTTGATGTACTCCTGATATTCAATACCACCTAAATCTGAACAGGAAAGGATACCGCCTGAAATTGTAAATACTGTTTCATATCTATTTTTCTCGATAAATTTATCTACTTTTTCACGTATTGTATTGTAAAGTTCTTTTCCTTCATGACTTACATCCGAAAAATAATCTACCACAATAAATTCATCCGCAACTACACTATACACTTCCTGACCTGGCAATAAACTATCCGTGATACACTGTGATACTCCACGCAAGATGAAATTACCATATTCATGTCCAAATCTTTCATTGATAGCTTTAAAATCGTCAATCCCAATATGAAGCGTATAACCAGCACTTGCTACTGTACAAAATGTTTCCAAAACATTTGCTACCGATTGAATGGATCTAAGTCCACTTACATTGTCAGCCTTTTGTTTTAAACCAATTTCGTTTACACAACCCAACATGTACTTTGGACGATTGTTTTCGTCTTTAATTACACGTCCACGACAGTTAATCCAAATAGGTTCTCCATCTTTCCCAATCCAACGGTACTCGATATTATGAGAATCTTTTTCACCAGATACCATTTTCCCCAAATCTGTTACTAATTCTTCGATATCTTCTTCATGAACAAACTTACGATGTGTTTCTGTTACATCCGTAAACTGATTCGAAGGAAGTGCAAAACGCTCAAGTGCCTTTTCTGAAATATAATAGATATCATTCTTAATATCATAAAAATATGGATAATCATCCATACATGGTGAAAACTCTTTAATTACTTCTACATATTCTTCAAAAGTAAAACCCTTCTTTTGTTCTTTCATTGTATTTCCCCTTAACTCAATACACCTGCAACAATTTATGCATTCTACAACTTGTCAATTTCCGCATAAATACGTTTTGCAAGTTCTTTCATCTTCTCTTTTTCCACCTTGCAAACCTGACGGTCATAAGTATACATACCGTTAATTTCATCTTCAACGTCACTTACCTGTGTGTATACGCAACCGCACATACCGCCTTTGATAGCTGGAACAACCATAACATTGTACATATTTACAATACGATCAGTTAATTCTTCTGAGGATTTGCATGCGCCATATCCATAAGTTTTGTCAGGATTAAATGCATGCCCTTCTACTAAGTAAGAAAAACCGCCACACTCTGATAAGAATAATGGTCTTTCCTTTGCATGAAGTTCTTCTGCTCTAAAGTAAATATGTTCACTGTCCACATCACTTTTAAGCTGCGCAAACCAACCAGAAGTTGCATCGTAAAATCTAGTAGAATCCACACGTTTTGCAATATCATACATGCGGTCACTTTCGAACTGACCCCAGCCTTCATTGAAAATGGTATAACCGATGATACATGGATGGTTATACAAATCATGAAGCGTATCTTTCATGTGCTGTTCGAACACTTTTTTATACTCTGGATTCTGATATCTGCCTCTGCAGTCATTTCTCTTTTTAAATCCAAAAGTTGGAAGCACCGTATCTAATATGTAATTGTAACCACTATTATTTACCATATCCTGCATTACGAGCATACCTAAGCGGTCACAATCATAGTAGAACTGCTCTGGTTCCACTTTAATATGCTTGCGTAGCATGTTAAAACCAAGTTCCTTCATACGAAGAATATCATTTTCATATTCTTTTTCATCTTCTGGAAGATAAATACCATCCTCGAAATAGCCCTGATCCAAGAGACCATGCATAAAGATTGGCTTGTTATTTAAACAAACGCGATTCACACCATCCACATTTTTGATTTCAACAGTACGAAGCGCAAAATAAGAATCTACTTCATCTTCTCCTGCTGTAATCTTTACATCATATAAATGTGGATTCTCTACATCCCAAAGTATTGGGTTTGGAATTGCAATTTTACCTGTATTTGTTTCAAAAGCTTCCTCCACAATCTTTTTCTTATTATCAGATACTACAGCCTTAAATCCTTTTACATTACCTACAACCGAAATCTCTACATCTTTCATGCTAGGTGTGATTTTGATTTCTTCGATATAAGACTCTGGTACATTTTCAAGCCATACTGTCTGCCAGATACCGCTAATTGGTGTATACCACATACCTCCACGCTTTTTACACTGTTTGCCATATGGATACTTCTTAGATAATGTATCTTCTACTTCTACTTTTAAAGTATTTACACCTTTTCTCTTTACTTCTGCTGTAATATCAAAAGAAAAATGCAGATATCCACCCTCATGTTTTCCTACGATTACGTCATTTACATATACTTCTGCAATCTGGTCTACTGCTCCAAAATGTAAAATAATACGTGATTGTGTAAAATCTTCTGGAAGTGTAAATGTAGTTGTATAAACTAGTTTATCACCAACAGTTCCTTTATAGTTTGCCAAACGGCTCTGTGGTGCAAATGGAATCTGAATCTTGCTTCCATCTAATTCCCACTCGCCATTTAAATTGTAGTAACTCTCCCTTTTCAACTGTGGTCTTGGATAACTTGTCCACTTTGCTTCACTCATAGTATCCCCCCATTTTTATCCCTGTGTATTTTCTTTATAATAAGTGTTCTATAATAGATGTGCTCGTAATTCTTCTGCACTTACTGGACTTAAGTAAGCTGGAGCTACATCAAATACTGTCTTACATCCTTTTTGTCCCTCTTTATACATGCGATATGCAGCTCTTGCATACGCCACAATCACAGACGCAGTAAACTCTGGATTCGAATCCAATTTTAAACTATATTCAATAATATGATTATTTTCTTCATTCCATCCTGTTTTACCACTGCGAATTACAAATCCTCCATGCGGAATACCACTGTGGTCTCTTTGCAGTTCCTCTTCTGTAATAAATGTCACCGATGTATTATAATCCGCAAAATAGTTTGGCATATTTTTAATCTCTGCCTCAATCTTTGCTTTATCCGCACCTTCTTTTGCAACTACATAACACTCTCTTGTATGCTTGTCTCTGGTAGAAAGTTCTGGATTTTCTCCGCTACGAACTCTTTCAAGTGCTTCCTCAACTGGAACAGTATACTGCTTCCCGTTTGCCACACCTTCTACACGACGAATTGCATCAGAATGTCCCTGGCTTACACCTTTTCCCCAGAATGTATAATCACTTCCATTTGGTAAAATTGCATTTGCATACAAACGATTAAGTGAGAACATACCTGGGTCCCAGCCTACAGAAATCATAGCCACTTTACCACTTGCCTGTGCCGCTTCATCTACTGCAGCAAAATGTTCTGGAATCTTTGCATGTGTATCAAAGCTATCTACTACATTAAAATACTTTGCATATTCTTTTGTCTGTTTTGGCAAATCTGTAGCACTTCCTCCACACATAATTAGCACATCTATTTTATCTTTCATATTAGGTGCTTCATCTACATGATAAACACCTACACCTTCAGTCAATATCTTAACAGACGATGGGTCACGTCTTGTAAACACTGCTACAAGCTCCATATCTGCATTCTGTTTTAAAGCACACTCAATCCCTCTTCCAAGATTTCCATAACCCATAATTCCAACTCTAATGCTCATAATTTTAAAACCTCCTAAAATAGTGCATAAAAACACATATAATAATTATATTTCATCCTATACTCTATTTCAAGTTAAAATATGTTAAATAATAGTTGCATTTTATATCCAGTAGTGATATATTATGCATATGTTTTTTGCATAAATATACATTTTATTCACATTTTTATGCATAAAAAGTATTGGAAATACACGGAGGAAAAAAAAATGAAAAAGATTATGGCACTTGCCCTTGCTGCTATTATGGTAATGGGCACATTCACAGCATGTGGTGGCTCTGACAACGGAAATGCTGGAGCAGCTACAACAGTAAAAGTAATTGATGTAAACCTTACAGAAGAAGAATATGCATTCGGTGTTGACAAAAGTCAGCCTGAATTATTAGATGCAACAAATGCATTCATTGAAAAAATCATGAACGACGGCACATTCGATGCAATCTGTAACAACTACTTCGGTGATGGTACTCCAGTTGCAGTACAGTCTGCACAGTTAGATGAAACAAAAGATCAGTTAGTAGTTGCAACAAACGCTGCTTTCGAACCATTTGAATATACAGATGGTGGCACAAACTACTATGGTATTGATATGGAAATCGCTGCTTTACTTGCAGAAGAACTTGGAAAAGAATTAGTTATCGTAAATATGGATTTTGACGCAGTTTGCTTATCTGTTGGCCAGCAGCAGTGTGATATCGCTATGGCAGGTCTTACCGTAAACGAGGACAGAAAAGAATATGTAAATTTCACAACTTCATACTATAACGCATCTCAGAAACTTATCGTTATGTCAGATAATACAGAATTCGATGCATGTACCGATGCCGCTTCTATTGAAGCAATCTTAAATGCAAAAGATAATTCTTGCAAAATTGGTGTTCAGAATGGTACAACTGGTCAGTTCTACTGCCAGGGTGATGAAGACTGGGGCTTTGCAGGATTCCCTGTTACTACAACAGGTTACAAAAATGGTTCATTGGCAGTACAGGATTTGTTGAATGGTAATCTTGATTATGTTATAATCGATACTGCGCCAGCAGCTTGTATTGTAGAAGCAATTAATGCAGTTCAATAGAAACGAAGGGGGCTTTTAAAGCCCCCTATTTTATGGAGAGAATAACATGGGAAATTTTGAAGTAAAGGTCGCACG
>JAFQWG010000099.1 GCA_017407605.1 Agathobacter sp.
AAACCAGAAAGGAAGTAGTATTTTGTCTGTTCTGGTGTAAGAACAGATACTGGAGGAAGTACGCCAAAAGCATCTGCTGATAAGAAGATTACATTCTTAGCTGCTGGAGCTGCTGAAACTGGACGTACGATATTGTTGATATGGTTAATTGGGTAAGAAACACGTGTGTTTTCTGTTACACTGCCATCCTTAAAATCAATTTTGCCATTTTCATCTACTGTTACGTTTTCTAAGAGAGCATTTCTCTTGATTGCATTGTAGATGTCTGGTTCTGAATCTTTATCAAGATCAATAACTTTTGCATAGCAGCCGCCTTCGAAGTTAAATACACCATTGTCATCCCAGCCATGTTCGTCATCACCGATGAGAAGTCTCTTTGGATCTGTAGATAATGTTGTTTTACCTGTTCCTGAAAGACCGAAGAATACAGCTGTATTTTCGCCGTTCATATCTGTGTTTGCTGAACAGTGCATTGAAGCAATACCTTTCAGTGGAAGGTAGTAGTTCATCATAGAGAACATACCTTTCTTCATTTCTCCACCGTACCATGTATTTAAGATAACCTGTTCTTTGCTTGTGATGTTGAATGCTACTGCTGTTTCAGAGTTAAGTCCTAATTCTTTATAGTTTTCAACTTTTGCTTTAGAAGCGTTGTAAACAACGAAGTCTGGTTCGAAGTTTGCAAGTTCTTCTTCTGTTGGCTGAATGAACATATTTTTGATGAAGTGTGCCTGCCAAGCTACAGCAACGATAAAACGTACTGCCATTCTTGTATCAGCGTTTGCACCACAGAATGCATCTACTACAAATAATTTCTTATCTGAAAGTTCTTTAACAGCGATTTCTCTTAATGTGTTCCAAACTTCTTCTGACATTGGGTGGTTATCATTCTTGTATTCATCTGTTGTCCACCATACTGTGTCCTTTGAATTTTCATCCATAACGATGTATTTATCTTTAGGAGAACGTCCTGTATAAATACCTGTCATAACGTTTACAGCACCAAGTTCTGTTTCTTTACCAACTTCATAACCTTCTAAGTCAGTCTTTGTTTCTTCTTCGAACAATACTTCATATGAAGGATTGTATACGATTTCAGTGCTTCCAGTAATACCATACTTTGTTAAATCGATTTTTGACATATGCCTTACCTCTTTCTTTCTGTAATGTATTAACACTATATATACTATTTCGATAAAATTATCGAAATTTAGCCATGTTAATTTCTTCCATATTATACAAGATATCACTCTACTTCGTCAATACCCTGATACGATATATCAAAGAAAACAAAACAGCTATAAAGGTATTGCTTTAAAAAATCTATAGGTGTAAAATAACTATATGTAAGTATATAAATGAAAAGGGGTTAACACAATGACAATCGATGAAGGAAAAGTTTTAATTTGCGACGATTCCATCCTCGCACGCAAACAAATCAAAGATATTATTGCTATAGCTGGTGCTCCAACTATCTTTGAAGCATCAGATGGGGAAAAAGCAATTGAAATCTACAAGGAACACAAGCCTGATTTAGTATTCTTAGATATTGTTATGCCAAAAAAAGACGGCAATATTACAATTAATGAAATTATGGCATTTGATCCAGATGCCAAAATCATCATTGTATCTTCTGTCGGTACGCATACACAGTTAAAATGTGCCTTAGAAGCTGGCGCAATGGATTTCATTCAAAAGCCAATTAACAAAGTGCAGATTATTGATGCATTAAACAAATATCTCGGAAGGTAATAAAGCATAATGTATAATCAATTTTTTGGAAATTATCTCTATTCCAATGAATATGTAACGAAAGAGCATCTTATCTCAGCCATTATTCGTCAGACAAAAGTATCGGCTCGTATAGATACTCTTTCCGTTTATTTTGGATATATGTCTGCTTCAGAGGTTGAACATGTAAAACAACTTCAAAATGAAGAAGGTAAAAAATTTAGTGAACTGGCCATCTCCTATGGTTATCTTACACAAGAACAGGTTTTAGAACTTTTAAATACCAAAGCACCTGATTTTCTAACTTTAGGACAAATATTAATTGATGATGGTGTTTTTAGCTATGAACAATTCGAAAACATTCTTACAGATTATCGTTCACAAAGTGAATTATTGGATTTAGAAATCGACGAAGAAAACCAAAATGAAATTCGACAGTTGATTGACAGTTTTTCACTAGTAACTGAATATGCAATACCAAGTTTTGGTAAAGCATACCTTGAATTATTATTTAAAAACTTCGTCCGTTATATCGGTGAAGATTTTACTGCATTACCACCTAGTTTGTGCAATGAATTTGCAACAGAACATTGTGTTTCACAAACGATAAATGGTAATTATGTGGTAAATACTTATCTAAACATGAGCGAAGAAACTTCCATCGCTTTTGCAGAACGATATTCCAATGAATCTTATGATTCATATGATGAATATGTAGCCGCAGCTCTAGAAGACTTTATAAATCTTCATAATGGTTTGTTTATTGTAAATGCTTCCAATGATTTTTCAAACGAACTCTCACTTGGAACACTTGCTCCACATGATAACAACATTATCACATTTGAGCATCCTACATATATCTTCCCTGTTTATTATCCATTTGGAATTATTCATTTTATTATGGAAGTTGTTAGCCTATAACTATAAAAAGCCCTCGAGATCGAGGGCTTAATTTTTATTTAGTTTTCATCTTATTGCATTCCAAGAAATGCTTTTACTGTTGCTTCCATTTCAGCAACTTCACAAACCGTATTATGTAATACTTCTGCACTTCTAATCTCTTCAATCGCATTTGGAACAGCAACATTTCCAATTTTACTAAGTTCATCCACTAATTCAAAATCTTCCCAAGCATCATATTTGACATCAATCGCATTCATAACGCTTCTTGTAAATTTAAATGGACTTGCCGTTGAAGCAATAATTGTCTTCGTTTCTGTATCACCTGTTGCAACTTTGTATTTATCATATACCCCTGAAGCAACTGCTGTATGTGTATCAATTATATATCCTGTATCTTCATACAAAGCTTTGATTGCAGCAGCTGTTTCTTCTTCACTTGTATAATTACCATAGAAATCATTTAATTCTTTTTTCATCTGTTCTGTAATTTCATACTTGCCATTTGAAGAAAGTGATTTCATAAGTTCAGCATTTTTTTCTGCATCATTTCCAGCAATACGATAAATAAGTCTTTCCAAGTTAGAGGAAATCAAAATATCCATAGAAGGCGAATTTGTTAAAATAAATTCTCTGTTCTTGTCATATTCACCAGTTGCAAAAAAATCAAACAACACCTTATTTTCATTCGATGCACAAATAAGTTTTCCAATTGGAAGCCCCATATTCTTAGCATAATATGCTGCTAAAATATTACCAAAGTTACCAGTCGGAACAACCACGTTTACTTTTTCATCTTTTGCGATTACACCCTCTGCATAGAGTTTTGCATAAGCGTATACATAGTACACAATCTGTGGAACAAGACGACCAATATTGATTGAGTTTGCAGATGAAAACTGATATCCAGATGCAGCAAGTTCATCCTTTAATGCTGTATTAGAAAACATCTCTTTTACACCAGTCTGTGCCTGATCAAAGTTACCATGGATGCCTACAACATGTGTGTTTGCACCTTTTTGAGTAACCATCTGTTTTTCCTGGATAGGACTAACACCATTCTTTGGATAAAATACAACAATCTTAGTACCTTCTACATCTGCAAATCCTGCAAGTGCAGCTTTACCTGTATCACCTGAAGTTGCTGTTAAAATAACAATATCATTTTTCACATTGTTCTTACGAGCAGATGTAATAAGTAGATGTGGTAAAATAGATAAAGCCATATCTTTAAATGCAATAGTAGAGCCATGGAAAAGTTCTAAATAATATGCTCCTTTGGCATCAACAAGTGGTGCAATCTCCTCAGTATCAAATTTTGCATCATATGCCTTATCAATACAGTTTTTTAACTCTTCTTCTGTAAAGTCAGTCAAAAACTGTTTCATAACAGCATATGCGGTCTCTTGATAAGACATTTGGGCAAGTTCTTCCACTGTCACATCCAATGCTGGGATACTGTCTGGAACAAACAATCCACCGTCTGTTGCAAGCCCTTTTAAAATCGCCTGTGAGGCCGTTACCTTTTCATTTTTATTTCTAGTGCTTGAATACATTAATTCCATTTTTCTACACCTCATATCTTTTCTTTCTTGAATACACCTAATTATAGATATTTCATATTTTAGTGTCAACCTTATTGGTTTATTCTTCCTTTTTCTCCCTATATGTGTTATGCTTTTTCTAGCACATCCGTGCAAAATAATCATTCTATCACACAAAGGATAAATCTATGAAAACCGGAGTTTATTTAGCCACAAAAAAAGATGGCTCAGTTTATTATCGTTCAAGTATTACCTTTAAAAACAAACATATTAGCCTAGGAAGTTTTCTTACAGAAGACAAAGCCAGCAAAGCTTATTTGGAAGCTCTCAAACTTACTACTTCTTCGTATAGTATAGAAGATATTACAGGAAAATTTAAAGTGCTTCCTTTTGAAAAAGCTGTCACTATTATCAATTTCCGTGATAATGGTCTCTATATCGGCAATCCTATCTACCTTAGGAAAAATTACTTTAGTTACTATCTTTCTGAGAACGAAGAATTAAAATTTGATATTGATGACTTGTTTTATTACAGCAGTCACAAAATCCTTCGTCGTCAAGGCCACCTTTATGTTAATGATTATGGTATGCAGGTCACTCTGCTTAGTCGTTATGGCATCCGCAACCACAGCGTCTGTGACAGAGATTATTATTTTGCAAATGGTGACTCAACCGATATGCGCTACTCTAATATTATTTTAATTAATCGATATTATGGTGTATTTCAATATATTACCAAAAATCAACAACCGCGTTTTCGTGTTAAGATTCATATCAATGGTAATTATACTGTAGGCAACTATTCTACAGAAACCAAAGCTGCTATTGCTTACAACAAAGCAGTTGACTTGGCAAAAGCCTTTGGTATAAATAAGAACTTTCCCACCAATTATATTGAAGACCTTTCTGCAAAGGATTATGCTGAGCAATATGTCAAACTTAAAATATCAACTAAATATTTAAATTATTTAAAGGCTTTATAATACCTAAGCGAGCACTATGTGCTCGCTTATTTTATTTGTTATTAATATAATTTACAAGTCCTCCGCATGCAATTAACTTCTGCATGAATTCCGGAAAAGCCTGTCCCTGGAAAGATTCACCTGTAGTTACATTGGTAATTACACCACTATCAAAATCAACCTTTACTTCATCTCCAGCTTTTATTGCTACTGCAGCCTCTGGACATTCAATAATTGGAAGTCCAATATTAATTGCATTTCTATAAAAGATACGTGCAAATGTTTCCGCAATAACACAGCTTACACCAGCTGCCTTAATCGCGATTGGTGCATGTTCTCTGGAAGAACCACAACCAAAATTCTTATTTGCAACTATAATATCGCCTTCTTTTACTTTATTTACAAAATCCTTATCAATATCTTCCATACAATGTGTTGCAAGCTCTTTTGGATCAGAAGAATTTAAGTATCTTGCTGGAATAATTACATCTGTATCAACATTATCACCATATTTAAATACCGTACCCTGCGCTGCTTTCATGTTACATTACCTCCTTAGGACCAGAAATTTTTCCAGTGATTGCACTTGCTGCCGCTACAGCAGGACTTGCAAGATAAACTTCGGATTCCACGTGTCCCATACGACCTACGAAGTTACGATTAGTTGTTGATACACAACGTTCTCCTTCTGCCAAAACACCCATATGTCCGCCAAGACATGGTCCACAAGTTGGAGTACTTACTACTGCCCCTGCTTCAATAAAAGTACGAACCAATCCTTCTTCTATTGCATCAAGGTAAATCTTCTGTGTACCAGGAATAATGATAACACGAATTCCTTTTGCACATTTTTTACCTTTCATAATTTCAGCCGCTGCTCTAAGGTCATCCATACGACCATTTGTACATGAACCGATAACAACCTGATCAATTTTGATATCATCCATTGCATTGATTTCATCAATGGTATGTGTATTTTCTGGAAGATGTGGAAATGCAACTGTAGATTTTAATGTACTTAAATCAATGACATATTCTTCATCATATACCGCATCTTCATCTGCTTCATATTCAACCCATTCACGAGTCGAATGTTCTTTCATATAAGCTCTGGTCACATCATCAATTGGGAAAATGCCATTCTTACCACCAGCTTCAATTGCCATATTTGCAATTGTAAGTCTATCATCCATAGAAAGATACTGAATACCATCCCCTACAAATTCCATGGATTTGTATAAAGCTCCATCCACACCTATCATACCAATGATATGTAAGATAACATCTTTACCACTTACCCATTTTTCTGGCTTTCCAGTTAAAACAAACTTGATTGCTGATGGCACTTTAAACCACGCTTTTCCTGTTGCCATACCAGCTGCCATATCTGTACTACCAACACCCGTAGAAAAAGCTCCCAACGCTCCATATGTACAGGTATGAGAATCTGCACCGATAATTACATCACCAGCTACAGTTAACCCTTTTTCAGGCAATAAAGCATGTTCAATCCCCATTTCCCCTACATCAAAGTAGTTTGTAATATCATTTTTGCATGCAAATTCACGTACACACTTACAATGCTGTGCAGATTTAATATCTTTATTTGGTGTAAAATGGTCCATAACTAAAGCAATTTTATCTTTATGGAACACCCCTTCAACTTTCATTTTTTCAATTTCATGGATAGCAACTGGAGAAGTAATGTCATTACCTAATACCAAATCCAAGTCCGCTTCTATCAATTGACCTGCTACAACAGATTCTAACCCCGCATGTGCAGCAAGGATTTTCTGAGTCATTGTCATTCCCATGGAAATAACCTCCTAATTATCTAATCAATTTGTTCAAATCTCTCTTTGAACTACTAGCATGATTGTAACAAATTGATGATATAATGAAAAATACATAATATACATATTTACTATAACCTTTTCTTATGATATAATCATAACCGGACGTTATGATAGATATAACATCATGTTAACAATATAGACCAAAGATAAACATTAAGGAGAAAGTTATGAATCAGAATTTATCATCATACTGGATTTTCTACACAGTTGCAAATGCTGGTAATATTTCAAAAGCAGCAAAAGAGCTTTATATCAGTCAGCCTGCAATTAGTAAATCGATTCAGAAATTAGAAGAAAGCTTAAACTGCAAGCTCTTCTCTCGAAGCTCACGTGGTGTTATTTTAACAGATGAAGGAGCTCTTCTCTATGACCACGTAAAGGAAGCATTCGAAACCTTAAGTACTGGTGAGGACAAATTAAAACGCTCAATCGACTTAGGTGTAGGTCACTTGCAGATTGGCGTAAGCCCTACGCTTTGTAAATATGTCCTTTTGCCATACTTGACTGAATTTATTAAACAGAATCCTCATATCAGCATTTCCATCAGCTGTCAGCCATCCAATGAAACCCTTCGTCTCTTAGACGAAAACAAAATTGATATTGGTTTGATTGCGAAAACAGACAACTTAAAAGGTTTACAATTTGATTTCATTGAAAACATTGAAGATACTTTTGTTGCAACACCTGAATATCTTTCTAACCTTGAAGCACGTGGTGTAAAAAAAGACGAGGCATTAGAACATGCTACTCTCATGCTTCTTGATAAAAACAACGCAACTCGCCGTTATATTGATGATTATTTCCAGGCAAATCACATTACTATCTCTGATAGTATTGATATTTCCGATATGGGACTTCTTTGTGATTTCGCCAAAATCGGTGTTGGTGTAGCATGTGTTATTAAAAATTTCGTTGCAAAAGATTTGAAAAAGGGACGTCTGGAAGAACTTTCACTTGAACTTCCAATTCCATCTCGTGAAATTGGATTTGCATACAAAGAAAATATAAAACTTTCAAAATCCATGGAAGCATTTATTGATTTCTATAAAACATTCGAACCTGAGGAAGAATAGACTTTATACACAAAAAGAAGGCTCATCATGAGCCTTCTTTTTTATATACTCTTATTTCTTTTTAGGTAATTTAATTTTGTTAAGCTTTCTATTCATATCAAGAAGCTGTTCTTTGGTAAATTCAATACCTACCATTCCACCCATAGATGAGATACGAAGAATTGTGAAACTGCCTAACATAGCCATAATACCATCATCTTTAAGATTGATATTAAATCCGCCACCTGTGCTTTCGCCATCTGCAGATTTATTTTTCTTCATCTGCTTCATAAGGTCGCTTCCCATCTTAGCTATAAATAATTTACCACGAAGTGTTCCCATAATGTCATTGATAGTTGTATTAAGTGAGCAGTATCCTTCTCTTTCTGTGATATCAAACCAGTTAAGGATTGCGTTCTTTTCTACAAGACGGTAGCTTTCATCGAAAGTATCTACTTTATTGATTACACTCTCATCTTTGCATGCACCTGCAACTGCTTCTAATTTTGTTTCACCAGCATTTGGTACTTCAAAATAGAAGAAATGATCTTCTGCTGTTTTCTTGCCAAGTGATACTCCATTTGCAAAAAGTTCTACTTCTGGCTGGTTAGAGTATACTGTTACTTTAGTCACATCTTCCACTCTGTTTACATAGCGTTTGCCGCAGAGATGTACAAATGGATCATCTGATAACCATGCTTTATATGCAAAGAATGCATCTTTTTTGTATTTTCTATCAATTGTTACAAGCCCCTTATGGTTCTGTCCATTTTCGCCACCTTCACCACGTGAATCGGCACCGAAGTCAAACATATTCCATACATGGGTAGCCCAGAGATATTTTCTTGTGAAGAGCTGTTTGATGAGTTCTTCATGATAGTATGCCTGGTATTCTTCTGAGTAATCACCCTGTTTTGGATCAGAATTATGCCAGTTAAGAGCTTCACAACCATATTCGGATACACCTACAGGAAGGTTAGGGAATTTTGTATGGAACTTATCCAACCAAGGACCATTCTGGTCTGTAGTACCGCCATACCATCCGAAATAATGGTTCCAAGATACAGTATCTGGAATCTGGATATACTCTGCATCAACAGGACACATAGATACAATCGCCATTGTTGTAAGACGAGTCTTATCCATATCATGTACCAAATCATTTAAAATATGGTGGTTTTCAATAAGGTCTGGATTGTCATGTCCACCAATTGTAATTTCGTTTGAAAGGCCCCAAACTACGATAGATGGATGGTTGTAGTTCTGTACTACAAGTTCTTTCATCTGAGAAATTGTATTCTCACGGCCTGTTGCCATATGGTTTGAAATATATGGAATTTCAGCCCAGATTACCATACCTCTTTCATCACAGAGGTCATAGAAGTACTGATCATGCTGATAGTGTGCCAAACGAATGGTCGTAGCACCTACTTCACAGATTAAGTCCATATCTTCGTCATGATGTTCTTTTAATAAAGCATTACCAAAACCAATTCTATCCTGATGACGTGATACACCACGAAGTGGATATTCTTCGCCATTTAAGATAAAACCGTTTTCTGGATCAATTTCATATGTACGGCAGCCAAATCTGTCTGTCACAGCATCAACCGCTTTATCATCTACTAATAATTCTACTTCACATGTGTAAAGATATGGATCTTTACGTCCATGCCAACGATGAACACCTTTGATTTCAAGTTCTACAGATGTTTCATCTGAAATAACAGCTGCTACTTCTTTGCCTTCTGCATCTTTAATTGCAACATGAATCTTCTGTCCTTCTTTTGCATTTGTAACATAGGTATCTACTTTTACTTTTGCATCTTCACCTTCAATTATCGGAGTAATAACTAGACCTTTTCCACCAAAGTAATCTAAGTCAAAATGTGTTTCTGCAACAGCTACAATATTCACATCACGGTACATACCACCATAGAATGTAAAGTCAGCTACCTGTGGATAAACTCGGTCATTTGCTGCATTGTCTACCGCAACTACTACTAATGTTTCATCCGTAAGTTCAGCTGTAATATCTACTCTCCATGTAGAGAAACCACCATCATGGTGAGCCATAGCCTTACCGTTTACATATACATCTGCTGAAGAAGCTGCACCATTAATTTCTAAATAATAGCACTCTGCTTCTGGTAAATCAGCTTTTTTAATAACTTTAGCATAGTTACATGTGCCACGGAAATAGTCAGATCCCCCGTCCATACCATCAATATTGTTCCATGTGTGAGGAACATTTACAACTTCCCAGTCTGTTGGAAGTGTTGCTGGAATTTCTTTTGTGTCTTTTAAGAATGACCAGCCTTCGTTAATGTTAATTAACTGTCTCATTTGCCTTTTCTCCTTATTTTCTATTAATAAACCCCAAGCAATTTGCTTGGGGCTTATGCTTAACTTATATTATATTGTATAAAATCATTTTTTACAATGATTACTTCATAACAATATTAACAATTCTTCCAGGAACATAGATTTCTTTCACAATATTTCCTGTAAGTTTGTCTGCAATTGCATCTTTTGCCTGAGCAATAACAAAGTCTTTGTCAGCATCTTTATCAATTGCAATCGTTGCTTTGATTTTACCATTAATCTGAACAGCAATTTCTACTGTTGCTTCTACTGTCTTTGCCTCATCATACTGTGGCCAGTTCTCGTATGCGAGTGTATCATCATGACCCAGTTTTGCCCAGATTTCTTCACCTGCGTGTGGACAGATACAAGAGAACATCTTAATTAAACCATCTGCATACTCTCTTGGACATTTGCCAGCTTTATAAACTTCGTTTACAAAAATCATCATCTGGCTGATTGCTGTATTAAAGCCAAGCTGTTCAAAGTCACTGGTAACCTTCTTAACAGTCTGGTGATATACTTTTTCAAGTGTGCCATCATTCTCTTCTGTGATGTTTTCAGGATTTGTGAAGAAATTCCATACACGAGTGATGAATTTTCTCGCACCTACTACACCGTTAGAGTTCCCTGGTTTTGATACTTCAAGAGGTCCCATGAACATTTCATAAAGTCTTAAAGTATCTGCACCGTACTCTTCTACGATATCACTTGGGTTTACAACGAACTCTGGGAAACGTTTACCCATTTTAATGCCGTTTTCACCTAAAATCATACCTTGGTGAACTAATTTC
>JAFQWG010000100.1 GCA_017407605.1 Agathobacter sp.
CAGGGATTCGTTGATTATATTAACGATAGAAATAAAGTTGCATTCCCATGGTCTATGATTGACAAAATCACACCAAGACCAGATGCTTCTGTAGAACAAATGTTAATCGAAGATGGTCTTGAAGGAATGGAACCAGTAATCACATCTAAAAACACTTATGTTGCTTCATTCGTTAACGCTGAAGAATGTGAATACTTAGTAATCGAAGATGCATTCCCTAACGGACGTCCTGCTCTTGAAAAAGGTGGATTCATGTTCACTGATAGAGAAACAGTAGACAAAGTAGAAAGAATGAAAGTTTGTACATGTCTTAACCCACTTCATACAACACTTGCAGTATTCGGTTGCTTACTTGGATACGAAAAGATTTCAGAAGAAATGAAAGATGAAGAACTTAAGAAACTTGTAGAACGTGTTGGATATGTAGAAGGACTTCCAGTAGTAGTTAACCCTGGTATCCTTGATCCAAAAGAATTTATTGATACAGTACTTAACGTACGTATTCCTAACCCATTTATGCCAGATACACCACAGCGTATTGCTACTGATACATCTCAGAAACTTGCAATTCGTTTCGGTGAAACAATTAAGAATTACATCAAAGACGGCAAAGACCTTGCAAACCTTAAGTTAATTCCAATGGTATTTGCAGGCTGGATGAGATACTTAATGGCAATTGATGATAATGGTGAAAAATTCGAACTTAGCCCAGATCCATTACTTGATACAGTATGTCCAATCGTTGCTGGTATCAAACTTGGTGATACTGATGTTGAAGAAACAATCAAACCATTACTTACAAACAAAGCAATCTTTGGTGTAGATCTTTACGAAGTTGGACTTGCTGATTTAACAGTACAGTACTTCACAGAATTAATCGCTGGACCTGGCGCAGTTAGAGCTACACTTAAAAAATACGTATAAGATTTAAAGGAGAGGTATATAGTATGAATCCAGTATTAGAAAAAATCCAGAAAACTGGTATTATCCCAGTAGTAGTTATCAACGATGTAAAAGATGCAGAACCATTAGCAAAAGCTCTTATCGAAGGTGGACTTCCATGTGCAGAAGTTACATTCCGTACAGATGCAGCTGAAGAATCAATCCGCATTATGAAAGAAAAATTCCCAGATATGTTACTTGGCGCTGGTACAGTTATCACAACTGAACAGGTTGACCGTGCAGTAGCAGCTGGTGCTGAATTTATCGTAAGCCCAGGCTTAAACCCAAGAATCGTTAAATACTGTGTAGAAAAAGGCATCTGCATTACACCAGGTACAGCAAATGCTTCTGATATGGAACAGGGTATTGAAAACGGCTTAGAAGTAGTTAAATTCTTCCCAGCAGAACCAGCAGGCGGACTTAAGATGATCAAAGCTCTTGCAGCTCCATATGTAAGCCTTAAATTCATGCCAACAGGTGGCATCAGCCCATCAAACGTAAGAGATTACTTAGCATATGATAGAATTATTGCTTGTGGTGGTAGCTGGATGTGTTCTGGTGATTTAATTAAAGCTGGCGATTTCGAAAAGATTAAAGAATTAACAGCTGAAGCAGCAGCAATCGTTAAAGAAATGCGTGGTTAGTCAAAAATATTTGAGGGTTCGCGAAAGTGAACCCTCATGTTTTAGGGAGAATAAGGTATGGACAAGAAGTTTGACTTATTAACACTTGGGGAAATTATGCTTCGTCTTTCGCCTCAGAATAACGAACGTATTTCAAAATGTAAAATGTTCGAAAAACATATCGGTGGCGCAGAAATGAATGTTGCCTGCGGCGTTTCGCTTACAGGACTTCGCACTGGTGTGATTTCAAAGATTCCAAATTCTGAAATTGGCGATTATGTTCGTAACAAAGTTCGTTTCAATGGTGTTAGCGATGATTATTTAGTATATGACCAGAGTAAAAATGCTCGTTTGGGCGTGTACTATTATGAAATGGGAGCATTTCCTAGAAAACCACAGGTTGTATATGATAGAGCTGGATCTTCTATTACAACAATTAAATTAGAAGATTTTCCAGAAGATATGTATACCAACACTAGATGTTTCCATACATCAGGTATTACGTTGGCGCTTAGTCAGCAGTGTAGAGAAACCACAATCGCGATGATTAAAAAGTTCAAAGAAGCAGGAGCTCTTATTTCTTTTGACGTAAACTTCCGTGGCAATCTTTGGACTGGCGCAGAAGCAAAAGAATGTATCGAAGGTATTTTACCTTACGTAGATATCTTTTTCTGTTCCGAAGACACTGCAAAACTTACTTTTGGTAAAACTGGCGATGTAAGAGAAATATTAAAGAGCTTTACAGAAGAGTATCCAATTTCTATCGTAGCAGCTACACAGCGTACGGTACATAGTCCAAAACAGCATAGTTTTGGTTCCGTTATCTACAATGCCAAAGAAGATAAATACTACGAGGAAGAACCATACAGAAATATCGAAGTTATCGACCGCATCGGTAGCGGTGACCAGTATTGTGCAGGTGTTCTTTACGGATTATTATCTTCCGATATGGATTGCCAGAGAGCGCTCGCTTATGGTAATGCTCGTAGTGCAGGAAAGAATACCATCCCTGGAGATATGCCATCGATGGACAAAGATGAAATTGATAACCTTATCGCAGACCACAATGATAAGAGTGGTTATAAGAGCGAAATGAAACGATAGGAGATATAAATATGAAAAAATTTATGGACAAAGATTTCCTTTTGACAACTGATACAGCGAAACACTTGTATCATGATTATGCATCTCCAGTTGTAACTCCAGTTTTGGATTATCACTGCCATATCAATCCACAGGAAATCTATGAAGACAGAAAGTTTGAAAATATTACACAGGTTTGGCTTGGCGCAGACCACTATAAATGGCGTCAGATGCGTTCTAATGGTGTAGAAGAAAGATACATCACCGGTGATGCAACAGACAGAGAAAAATTCCAGAAATGGGCAGAAACACTCGAAATGGCTATCGGTAACCCATTATATCACTGGAGCCACTTAGAAC
>JAFQWG010000016.1 GCA_017407605.1 Agathobacter sp.
AAATACGTAATCCACGGTTTATACCTCCTAAAGTATTAGTTTAATGTTGCAAGTAATGCGCCTGCTTCTACAGTATCACCAACTGCTACGTTGATACTTGCTACAGTTCCGTCTGCTGGAGCTACAACTGGAATTTCCATTTTCATAGCTTCTAAGATAAGAACTGCATCACCTTTTGTTACTTTATCTCCTACATTTTTTTCAAGTTTAAATACTTTTCCTGCAGCACCTGCTTCGATTTTGATACTGCCTGCACCTACTGAAGCAGCTGGCGCTGCTGGTGCAGCTACTGGAGCAGCAGCTCTTCTTGGAGCTGCAGCTGGTGCTGCTACACTTCCATTTTCTTCTACTGTAACGTCATAAACATTTCCATTTACGGTAATTGTATAATTTTTCATTATTTTATCCTCCTGAATTATCTTCTTCTGATTGAACGTACAACAAAGTCACTTGTAGATGTTCCTTCGTATGATGCAATCGCTGCAGCAATTACTGCCACAAGTTCTGTATCATCCGTAAGCTGTTCTAGTTCTTCCCTTTGTTCAATCTGTGTTACAACTGCATCTTTCTTCTCCATGCTCTTTAAAGCATTTTCTTTTTTCTTTGCTTCAAGATATGGGAAAATCTTAAAGCAGCTGATAACTAAACTAATAAAGACTAATACTACGAATACAATACTCATACAAATAACTGTATTCAATCCAGCTTTTGTCATCTTTTCACCTAAGGTATATACTGGCTCAACCGTTACTCCAGTTAATTCCATATCATAATAATTATATACCAACTGGAAAACAACGTTTCTTTTTTCAAATCTTAAAACTAAATCTGTGGTAAGTGTCTTTCCTGATTTTGTAACTGTAAATCCGTTTTCTTCTACGCCAACGAAGTTACCACTTACTTCCATTGCTGCTAACCATTTATTACAAAGATCAATGTCCATTGCTGCTTCTTCTGGATAGTTAGCTTCAAAATACGCAATCTGTTCATGGATATCACTTACAGAATAACCTGCAAGTGCAGTTCCAACGGAATAAGACTGCTGATATAACTGTTCGTAAGTAACTCCATTATAGTCCACGGTAGTAGGATCTGCTGTACTACAAGCTCCAAGCATCATTACACAAGAAAGAACGCTTAAAATTAAAGCTAATTTTTTCTTCATAATCTCACCTTTCTATTTTGTGCCGTGTTTTTTGTCTGGTTCACTTACATATTTTGTATATAACATTTCAAATGCAGCGATTAAATATTTTCTTGTATCAGCCGCATCCATTACTAAATCAACATAACCTCTTGCAGCAGCAGACATAATATTTGACTGTAAGCTATCATATTCTGCAGCCTTTTCCTTTAATTCTTCTGCATTTGCATTTGGATACATAATCTTAGCTGCCATATTAGAATCCATCATACCAACTTTAGCATCAGACCATGCATATACTAAATCTGCTCCTAAAGATTTTGAATTCATGATTGCATATGCACTACCAAAAGCCTGTCCAGTAATAAGATTTACTTTTGCACATGTTGCATTTGCAAGTGCGTATGTAAATCTAGCAAGAGCTTTTGCTAATTTCTTTTCGGCACACTGACAGTTACAAAAACCATTTACATTTGTAAGTGTAAGTACTGGAATTGAAAAAGCATCACAGAACTGAACAAACTCAGCTGCTTTTTCACATCCTTTAGCAGTAAGAACTGCATCAAATGTTTCTTCCTTTTCACCTTCTTCATTATAAACTTCTGAACAGTTTGCAATAGCACCAACTGTCATGCCGTTTAACTTAATGAATCCGGTTACCATATTCTTAGCATATTCTGCTTTTGTTTCAAAGAACACATGGCTATCAGATATTTCAGATAATACGTATCTTGGATCACCTTTCATAGCTGTAAGGTTTTCACAAACACGGTTTAAATCATCTTCGCACTCATCTGTATAAACATCACTTTCATTGTTAAGAGGAAGGATTGAGATAAGCTCACGCATACTGCTTAAGATTTCATCTTCACTTCCTGTCATATCGATACATCCATTCTCTTCTGCCTGGAAAGCTGCTCTTGAAGTATCGCATTTTTCTACACGGTTACCTTTTATAGCATCTGGAGAATTGATAAACATCTTGCCTTTTCCATCTTCAATAAATGCGAAATCACAAAGTGCAGGAACTACAGAAAGTCCACCACCGCAATTTCCAAAAATACCACAAATCTGTGGGATAATTCCAGAAGCTGCAACCTGTTTTGCATAAATCTGTCCAAATGCTTCTAATGCATCTACGGATTCCTGAAGGCGGATACCACCACAGTCTACAAGACCAATAACTGGTGCTCCCATTTTCATTGCCATGTCATAAACATTTGCAATTTTCTTTGCATGCATTTCTCCGATTGTACCGTTTAATACGGAAGCATCCTGGCTGTAAACAAATACAAGATTACCGTTTACTAAACCATGACCTGTAATAACACCATCAGAAGGTGCTTTTGCTCCTGCAAGATTAAAATCTGTGCTACGAGCGGTTACAAGAGACCCAATTTCCATAAAACTGTTCTCGTCTACTAACTTGGTAATACGCTGCATTGCCAAGCTTGCATTGTTAGTACTCATCTTATTTCCTCCATGTATAAATATTTAAAAAAAATGCAATTTTTCCTAAATACTATTATATACCCACTATTTCAAAATGCAACCAATTTAGGAAGAAAAAGTTAAGAATCGGCTAAGAATTACTTTTATAACATCTTTCAATTCCCAAGCCTTTGATACATCTTCCGAAACCAGCATAATGGTATCTAAAAGTGTATCTTCTATATAAATATTACACTGCCCCATAATCTGCCCTTTCTCTATTGGCAAAATCGTATTGCTATATAAAAGTAATTCCTTTCTTACTTTTTCATTTTGCCCTAAAAGCACTGTGTACTCATGTTCTTCTGCTATAACTTGAACCATATCCTTTTGGTTTAGCAATGCAAATTGTGGTGGATATATATATCCATCAACAATAATCTGTTCTTTCATTTCTTCAACGGTTACTTTCTTTATATCAAAATTGCTTCTGGCATAATCTAATAAAGCTCGTGTATCCTGCCATTTCCAAGTCTTGTTATTCGGCCAACCACAAGCCAGTAATGCTACACAATACTTTTCTCCCTCTTTTTCATACGCAGCAACATAACAATATCCTGCTTTTGCTGTATAACCAGTTTTTCCAGATAGTAATCCATCTATCTGACCTAATAAGGCATTTCTATTTACAAATGTATATGTATTATTATTTGCTGTGCCACAATACTCTTTTGTTTGTGTAATCTCTAAAAACATATCTTTCAAAGGAGACTCCCACACACAATATGCCATGATTTTACACAAATCTGTTGCTGTCGTATGATGAAATTGATTTCCTTTTTCTTGATCTAAACCATTAGGTGTTATAAAGAATGTATTTTCACAACCAATTTCAATTGCTTTCTGATTCATCATATTTGCAAACCCTTCGGTACTTCCGGCTACATGCTCTGCTATAGCAACTGCACAGTCATTATAGGATTCCAGCATTAATCCATAGAGCATATCCCTTAGAGGATACTTCTCTCCTTCGCCCATTCCAAGCCTAACTTTTGGCTGTGATGCAGCCTCCTCAGATATGACCACCATTTCATCTAAATTGCAATTTTCAAGGGTAATGATACACGTCAAAATCTTTGTTGTACTAGCATTTGCCATTGCTGAACTCTCATTTTTTCCGGCTAATACACGTCCAGTACTTCCGTCTGTTAATGCATAACTCGATGCATATAATCTTAAACTATCCTTAGCAAAAATCTCCGTCGCATCATATACGCATATACTTAGAAATATAACTACCAAAACACAATATATTACTTTTTTATTGAAAAATTTACGCAAAAAAATAGTCATACATATTCCACCTTTCATAAAATATATATGACTATATTGCTTGTTTCTTGCCTTATTATTTTAGATATCCATTGTAATATTCATTTCTGCTTCTGCTTCCTGTTTAAATTCTTCTAACTGAACAGGATTAAGTACAGGTAAGTTATCAATAGAATTCACACCAAAACTTCTTAAGAATTCTTCTGTTGTCCCGAAAAGAAGCGGACGTCCTGGTGCATCCAAACGGCCAAGTTCACAAATCAAGTTATATTCCACTAATTTGCTTACAGCATGATCAGATGATACCCCTCTGATTTTTTCTATTTCAGCCTTTGTTACTGGTTGCTTGTAAGCAATGATAGACAACGTCTCTAACAAAACATCGGTAAGCACACGTTGTTTTGGCTGCTTTGCAATCTTAATCAAATATTCGTACATATCTGATTTTGTACACATCTGATATGCACCATCTAATTCCATAATTGCTACTCCTCTATCGGAAGCATTGTATTCTTCTATCATTTCATCTAAAATTTTCTGTGTTTCTTTTTTATCTAATTCAATTGCCTCTGCAATTTTACCTAACTCAACAGACTCTCCCATTGTAAATAAAATTGCTTCGATAATGGCACGATAATTCTTTTCTTCCATTTTTCACACTTTCTTTTTCTAAACTTTTCTTACTAACCAAACTTTTTATGCTGCAATCTTTGAATCAATCAAAATATCATCAAAGATTTTTTCCTGCGAAATGAAGATTTTTCCCATTTTCATCAACTCTAAAATTGCAAGGAAAGTCACAATAATTTCAATCTTTGAGCACTGTGTTTCTAACAAGTTGCGGAAGCTAAAATGCCTATGCTGCATTGCATAATTTTCCAGATAAGACATCTTGTCCTCTAAAGAAACTTCTTCTTTTTCGATTTTTCCATATTTCGAACGAATAGGATCTATCTTGTCCACCTGCTTTTTCATGATACTCTTAAAAATCTCATTAAGTTTTGCAAGTGTAACATCTGCTACTAGTGCATCCATATCAATTGGTTCTTCGTATGCCAACACTTCATCTGGAATCGTTGGCTCTTTAAACATCACACGACAGGCATCTAACTGACGATCCTTCAATTCATATGCCATACATTTGTACATTTTATATTCCAAAAGCTGCTGAACCAATTCATTTCTTGGATCTTCTTCATCCTCTTCATCTTCACCTGTAGATGGAAGGAGCATCTTTGATTTAATATCAATCAAAGTAGCCGCCATAACGAGGAACTCACTCAAGATATTCAAATCTCTACGTTTCATTTCTGCAATGTATTCCATATACTGATTTGTAATCTCTACGATTGGAATATCATAAATATTTACTTTATTTTTGTCTAACAGATGTAATAATAAATCCAACGGACCTTCAAACACCTGCAATTTTACTGTCATATCCATAAATTGAATTCCCTATTTCACATACAAAACTATTTTTGCAATATCTTTTATATTTTTGCAAATTAATAAATCCATGGCCCCTTAGGTCCATGGACTATTATAACTATATATAGGTTCAATTTCAAGCACAAATCACAAGATTTAGTATTATTTTTCCAATTTAACCAAAATATAGGCCCAATATCTTGTGTTTTTGCAAAAAATCATCAATTAAAGCAACGGCGAGAACAGTCGCATTACACTTAAGAACAACTGGAAGAAGAAATTTTTATTTTCACATTCTTCCAAAGAAATACATCTGCTTAATTCAAAGGTACGAAGTGCATCGTTTCTTACGTCTAGTACACTTTTTGTTTTATATAAAAGTGTTCCACATTCAAAATGTAAATATAACGCTCTAAAATCAAGGTTAGTTGTACCAACAGATGCATATTTATCATCTACAACAAAGCATTTTGAGTGAATAAAACCTGGCGTATACTGATATATCTTTACTCCACCTCGAATCAAATTTTCATAGTTTGACTGTGTAAGCAAAAATACCATTTTTTTATCTGGGATAGCAGGTGTAACAATCCTTACATCTACTCCACTTCGTGCTGCATTGATAAGTGCAGTTGCAATTTCCGAACCTAGAATTAAATATGGGGTAAAAATATACACATAATCTTTTGCATGATTGATAAGATTTAAATATACCGCTTCACACAGATAACGTTTATCGAGTGGACAGTCTCCATATGGCTGCACAAATCCTTTTTCTTGCTGTATTAATACAGCATTTTCATTTGCAAGACACTTATAACGATTAAAGTCTTCTGTACCTTTTGTAATAAAACTCCACATTTCAAGAAACATAGTTGTAAAGCTCCATGCTGCATCACCTGTAACTTTTACACCAGCATCTTTCCAATGACCAAAACGTGTAATTCTATTAATATATTCGTCTGCAATATTAAGTCCACCTGTATACGCAACCTTACCATCTATTACAACAATCTTTCGATGATCTCGATTATTCATAATAACCGACAAAAATGGACGAAATGGATTAAAGCATGCTACATGAATACCTTTTTCCTGCAATTCCTTATAGAACTGACGTGGAAATTCATCAATACATCCCATATCATCATATATAAGTCGTACATGTACACCTGCTTTTGCACGCTCAGCCAATGCATCAATTAGAGTATCATACATATATCCCTGCTTCATGATAAAAAATTCCAAGAAAATATAGTTTTCTGCGGATTTAATATCAGCAAGCATATCCTTAAACATATCATCGCCAAGACTGTAATATTTTGAATCCTTTTCCATATAGACTGGATATTTACCTACATGCCATGGACAGCTCATCTGTTTGTGAGCTGTAGCATCAGTATTCTTTAACCAGTCTATTACTTCAATACTTTGTTCACGTATTGGCTCTACCATTGCCTGCAAGGTAGCCATACGTTCTCTGGTGTTTTTTGTCATCTCTGCACGACCAAACAAAAAATAACACGGGCAACCAATAATCGGCAAGAATAAAATTAGAAATATCCATGATAATTTGTTATGAGGTCGCATATCTTTATATACAACATATAATGCAATTACAAGAGATATGCTTCTTAAGACTAGTGTAAATACAGGGCTTACATTCTCTGCTTCATACAAAGTAAACGCAACCCATCCAAACTGGAATAATATAATTACAGATGTTAGAACTAATCTACCTAACATCTTGTTTAATACTTTTTTCATCTGTAGTGCCTCCAAAGAAATATTCTATAACATTTTCATAAGATTATCAACATTAAGTATACCCCAGGCATTAATATTTTTACTACTCACAGGATCAACTGTATCATACAATAAAAGTTTTATTTCAACAGGTTTTAACTGTGGGCTCTTTTCAAGCGAAAGCGCTAATGCTCCACACACGATTGGCACAGACATAGACGTTCCACTTTTTTTAGAAAAGCCATTTGGGTTAATCGACAGACTAAGAATATCCGTTCCTGGAGCTAATATTTCTGGTTTTACTATGCAGCAAGACGTTGGTCCACGTCCACCATATCGGAGCCTCTCATTTTCAAGAAAAATATCATCACTAGAACCAACTGTAATTACTTTTCTTGATATTCCTGGTACGCTAATAGAATTTTCCTCTGGTCCATTATTTCCTGCCGCTGTAATAATTGTAACTCCTTCTTCCCACAGACTTTCCAACCTCTCAATTAATCGTTCCTGCATTTTAGGATTTGTGTTTGGGAGATATCCCATAGAAAAATTCAAAAGTTTAATATTATAACGTCTATGATTATGTTTTATCCAATCCAGTGCATTTATTGCAGTATCAGTACTACCACTTCCATTTTTATCTAATATTTTAAACACCAGCAACTCAGCATTTGGTGCCATTCCAAAAAATCTTTTTTCATTATGACTACTATGTCCGCACAAAATTCCTGCAATATGTGTACCATGTCCATTATCATCGTAACATTCTTTTCTATGATTGATATAATCTTTAAAATATATAATATTCCCCTCTAAATTCTCATGTTGGAAGACACCAGTATCTAGTAATGCTATCCTTATCCCTTTTCCTGAATAGCCCTTTTTATATACTTCTTTTGCATGTACTACTTGTTTAACTCGTTCCATATTTGATATAAAAATTCCACCTATATTCTCATTATCAAAATATGTCTATAGGCTTTTCATTGTTATATCTATTAAAAAAAAGACTACACAGCTGTTGTGTAGTCTTATCTTTTTTAGTTTTCAGCAGGAACATCTTTGATTGAGAAGCTGATTCTTCCCATCTTATCTTTTCCAAGGCAAATACATTTTACTTTATCACCAAGAGTAAGAACATCTTCTACATGATTGATTCTTTCTTTTGCAATCTTAGAAATATGAACCATACCTTCTTTTCCTGGTGCAAATTCAACGAATGCGCCGAATTCTTTGATGCTTGTTACAACACCTGAGAATATCTGGCCTTCTTCGAATTCTGTTGTGATTGTTTTGATCATTTCGATAGCTTTTGCAATCATTTCTTTGTCTGTACCACATACAGAAACTGCACCATCATCAGTAATATCAATCTTAACACCTGTACGAGCAATGATTTCGTTGATTGTCTTACCTTTCTGACCAACAACATCACCAATCTTAGCTGGATCGATTGTAATCTGTTCAATCTTTGGAGCCCATTCGCTTACTTCTTTACGAGGTTCAGCAATTGCTTTGCTCATTACTTCGTCCATAATATAAAGACGAGCTTCACGTGTTCTAGCGATAGCACCTTCTACGATTTCACGTGTTAAACCATGAATCTTGATATCCATCTGGATAGCTGTGATACCTTTGTGTGTACCTGTTACTTTAAAGTCCATGTCACCGAAGAAGTCTTCAAGACCCTGGATATCAGTAAGTAATACATAATCATCATCAGTGTCGCCTGTTACAAGACCACATGAAATACCAGCTACCATAGCTTTGATTGGAACACCTGCAGCCATAAGTGCCATACAAGATGCACATGTAGAAGCCATAGATGTAGAACCATTTGATTCAAATGTTTCGGAAACGGCACGAATTGCATATGGGAATTCTTCTTCGCTTGGAAGAACTGCTACTAATGCTTTTTCTGCAAGAGCACCATGTCCGATTTCACGGCGTCCTGGTCCACGAGATACTTTTGTTTCACCAACAGAGTATGCTGGGAAGTTGTAGTGATGCATGTATCTCTTTGTAGAAACATTTGCATCTAAACCATCGATTTTCTGAACTTCAGATAATGGAGCGAGTGTTACAACATCACAAATCTGTGTCTGTCCACGAGTAAACATAGCTGAACCATGTACTCTTGGAATTAAGTCTACTTCTGAAGCAAGGTGACGAATCTGGTCAATTGCACGACCATCTGGACGTTTGTGATCTTTTAAAATCATCTTCCGAACAGTCTTTTTCTGATACTGGTAAATTGCTTCGCCAAGTACAGCAAGCCATTCTTCATTGTCTGC
>JAFQWG010000101.1 GCA_017407605.1 Agathobacter sp.
TAACACCGGTATAGTAAAGAATACGTTCTGTTGTCGTAGTCTTACCAGCATCAATATGAGCCATAATACCGATATTTCTAGTTCTATCCAATGGATATTCTCTTCCAGCCATGATTTTCTCCTCCTATTTTTAGAATCAATTTCATCAGGTTGAAATTAGAAACGGTAGTGAGCAAATGCTTTGTTTGCTTCTGCCATTTTGTGCATGTCTTCTTTCTTCTTAACTGATGCACCTGTGTTGTTCATAGCATCAAGAAGTTCGTTTGCTAATCTTTCTTCCATTGTCTTTTCGCCTCTTTTACGAGAATACAATGTAATCCAGCGAAGTGCTAATGCCTGTCTTCTGTCAGCTCTAACTTCGATTGGTACTTGGTATGTTGCACCACCGATACGTCTTGCTTTAACTTCAAGTACTGGCATGATATTGTTCATTGCTTCTTCGAATACTTCCATAGCTGGTTTGTCAGCTTTTTCAGCCATTCTTTCAAATGCTCCGTATACAATCTTTTGAGCTACACCTTTCTTACCATCTAACATAATGCTGTTGATAAGCTTTGTAACCACTTTGCTGTTGTATACTGGATCCGCTAATACGTCTCTTTTTTGAGTATGTCCTTTACGTGGCACGGTTCTTCCCTCCTTAATTATGGTTTGAATTAATTCATCGGTACTCACATTTTCTGAAATATGAAACACCATGTTCAGTGTCGTGCTTACGCACTCGCTTCACAGGTGTACTTGATTGCTAAGCTCACATGCGCTCACTAAGCACTCAAAGCATGTGTTCGTGCGGGACTGCACTATCTATTGATATAACCCGCAACCTACAGGAATCATAGTTCTGTTTGTGATTCGATATTGTTTTTTTGTTATCTTTGTTTTCACAAGGTAGTTCTTCTTACTAAACTCAAACTTCGCTTACACACGTTTTCGTTAAGTTCCGAAGAACGAAGTTCGCACTAAACTCGTGCGGCGCCTTCAGCTTGCACTCGTTAAGTGCTCTACTTCTTTGCGTCTTTTGGTCTCTTAGCACCGTATTTAGAACGTGCTTGTCTTCTCTTAGCAACGCCTGCTGTATCAAGTGTACCACGGATAATGTGATATCTTGTACCTGGTAAGTCTTTTACTCTACCACCACGGATAAGAACAACGCTATGTTCTTGAAGATTGTGACCTTCACCTGGGATATAGCTTGTTACTTCAATACCGTTTGAAAGACGAACTCTGGCGATCTTTCTAAGAGCTGAGTTAGGTTTCTTAGGTGTAGCTGTCTTAACTGCTGTACAAACTCCACGTTTTTGTGGTGCTGAAGTATCAGTAGCTCTCTTTCTCAAAGAGTTGTAACCTTTTTGAAGAGCTGGAGCTGTTGATTTCTTTACAGAAGTCTGACGTCCCTTTCTAACTAACTGATTAAATGTTGGCATTCGTTTCACCTCCTATGAATTCTGTTGGTTGCTTTGTAAATATTACAAATATTTTTGCGCACAAAAAACAATGCATTCTTATGCACGCTAGAATATTTTATTATGATTTTCGCCGAAAGTCAAGTGTTTCTTTATATTTTTTTACATTTTCATCGCTAACCTTTTCATCATAAAACCAAACACCACAATGGCAATGTAATAAGCGATAATATCGTACTTAGAAATATCATTCCTGTTGCATATTTCTCATCCCCGCCGTATTTCGCCGAAAGAAGTGCTGTAGTAATCGGCGCCGGCATCCCCGCCATGATTACCGTGATTCCTCGCAGCGTTCCATCAATCGGAAGGAATGCGGTAATTGCAAATACAACTGCCGGTATGATAAGCAGTCTGATTGCCGTGTAAAACACCATCGTCTTATCGATTAAACCTTTTGGCTTTACTTCCGCAAGCATCATACCCACCAGCATCATACTGAGAGGGGTATTGCATCCGCTAATTCCGACAATCGTTTTTTCTACAAAGGTTGGAAACTGTATGCCACAAACCATAATAATGACTCCGGCATATATGGCAACAATACACGGATGCGTAAGCACATTTTTCCAAAGCTTTTCTTTGCGGCCTTTTAAGAATACTGCTATCCCGATTGTCCACATGACAATTCTCACAGGCAGCATAAATAGCGCCGCATACAATAGACCCTCGCTGCCGTAGATTCCTTCCACCATAGGATTGCCCAGAAACCCACTATTGGATATAATTGTTCCGTACTTTAACGACTTTTGTCTGTTTGCCTCCTGCTTCTTATATAAAATAGCACTAAAGAACACGCTGATTGCGTTAAAGCCAACAGAAAGAAGCAAAATAACACCGCAGGCTATAAATAAGTTCCAATCCCATTTGCGCAGAAAGGAATGCAGCACATTAAACGGCAAAGTAATGTGCAAGCATAAATCAATCATATTCATGCGGCCTTCTGTATTTACAATACCCTTTTTTCTTATAAAAAATCCAATCCCCACAAGCAGAAACATCATCAACTGCATGTCTATCATGTTTTTAAAAATCAATTATCTCATCTCCTATTTTTCTGCAACTGTTTTCCATTCTAGTATAATTTGTTTTGGTTGTAAAGTGTATTAATTTACCATGCAACACAGGGTTTCGAAATTTCACATTACGCAAAAAGGGCTTCGCTTACGCGAAACCCTTATTTTTGTACTCTTATACAAGTTCAAGAAGAACTTCCATAGCAGCGTCACCTTTACGTAAACCGATTTTTACGATTCTTGTGTAACCACCGTTACGGTTTTCATATTTAGGA
>JAFQWG010000102.1 GCA_017407605.1 Agathobacter sp.
ACCATAGTGTTAAGTTTGTATTCAATACCACGTTCAAAAACCTGTGCAGCAAAGCGAGCTGCATATTCAGGTCCGGTTAACTCTTCTTTAAAGGTGTGGAGACCAAAACCATTGTGAATACACTGATTTAAGATACCACCAAGTTCTTTGTCGCGTTCAATAATTAAAATGCTTTCAATTCCATTGTCTCTAGCTGAGACAGCGGCAGCAAGACCAGCAGGACCGCCACCAACGATTACTAAATCATAATTTTTCATGACGTATCCTCCTTAAATATTTTTATTGGTGCCTACGATGTATGTAGATTTGCCACCAGATTTTGAGATTTCATACATTTCCATAGGAACTTCGCGAGCAAGGATTTCCATTGTTCTAGGAGAACAGAAACCTGCCTGACAACGTCCCATGCCAGCACGTGTACGACGTTTTACACCGTCAAGGGAGCGAGCTCCAAGAGGACGATGGATTGCATCTAAGATTTCACCTTCAGAAATCATTTCGCAACGGCAGATGATATTGCCGTATGCTGGCTGTTCTTTGATAAGTGCATTTCTTTCATCCATAGTAAGAGTTTCTGGATTTAAGATGCCTTTTCTAGTTGCTTTGAAGTTATCTTTCTTTGTAAGAGCAAGTTTTTCTGCAACCATATCAGCAAGGTATTCACCAATTGCCGGTGCAGAAGAAAGTCCTGGAGATTCAATGCCAGCTGCATTGAAAAATCCTGGAGCATCTGCAGCTTCGCCAATAACGAAGTCGCCATCTACTTCGTGAGCACGAAGTCCTGCAAAACTTGTGATTACCTGACGAAGAGGTACATTCTTAACAGAACGTGCAGCCATTGGTCCCAAGGAATCCAAGTATTTCTGAGTAGTATCTGTGCCTTCTTTGTTTTCGATATCAGCAGCAGTTGGACCAACTAAAAGGTTACCATGAACAGTAGGTGAAACTAATACACCTTTACCCATTTTGCTTGGAAGCTGGAAGATGGTCTGGTTTACATGACAGCCTGCCTGTTTGTCGAGGAGCATGTATTCGCCTTTACGGGCAATAATTTGGATCTTCTGGTCACTAACCATGTTGTTGAAATCATCTGCATATACACCAGCTGCATTTACAACAACTTTTGCTTCAAAAGTATCTTTGTTTGTTGTGATTGTGTAACCTTCATCAGATTTTTCAATCTTTTCAACATTAGTGTTTAAGAAAAATTCAACACCATTTTCATAAGCGTTTTCAGCAAATGCAATTGTCATATGGAATGGACAAACAATAGCACCTGTAGGAGCGTGAAGTGCAGCTACTACATCATCGCTTAAGTTTGGTTCCATAGCAATAAGTTCTTCACGGTCTAAGATACGACATCTTGGAACACCATTTGCTTTTGCTTTTTCTAATAGTTCTTCTAATCCCTTTGGATCCTGATCCTTGGTACAAACAACAAGAGAACCATTTCTCTTGAATGGAATGTCTAAATCTTTGGATAACTGATCCATCATTTCGTTACCACGTACATTTAATTTCGCTTTTAATGTACCTGGTTTTGCGTCAAATCCAGCATGGATAATGGCGCTGTTGGCTTTGGAAGTACCACAGCATACGTCTTCTTCACGTTCGATAACACATGCTTTTACATTGTACTTGGAAAGCTCTCTTGCGATAGCGCTACCAATAACGCCAGCACCGATAATGGCTACATCATACATGATATAACTCCCCTTCCCTTTTTCTTTTTTGTATTAAATAGTTGTAACTTGTCAGTTATCTCAATTATAGCACTTTCGATATGCAAAGGAAAGAAGGGAAATGCATATTTTACAAGTATTTTGCAATGCTTTCTTGCGTGTGGAAGAGTGGTGTGCTAGAATGAAACAAATCGCCTGGTGTCCGAATTATGGGGCAGGAAAATGGAGGGGCTATGGCAAAGTCAGAAAAGCAAAAACAAAAACTTTTATATATTGCAAAATACTTGATGGAACATACGGATGAGGCTCATGCAGTGTCGACTCCAAAGTTAATTGAATACTTGAATTCACAAGGTATAAAAGCAGAGCGAAAGAGTATTTATAATGATATAGAGACACTCAATGATTTTGGAATGGATATTATTCGTTCTGATGCACATCGTGGTGGTTATATGTTGGCAAGCCGTGAGTTTGAACTTGCTGAAGTAAAATTGCTTATTGATCTGGTACAGTCTTCAAAATTTATTACGGAGAAGAAATCACGTGAGCTGATTAAAAAACTAGAAGGGCAGGTTAGCAAGTATGATGCAAAAGCGATGCAGCGACAGGTGCAGATTATTGGACGCAGTAAGACTTTGAATGAAAATATTTATTATAATGTGGATATGATACATTGTGCGATTTCGCAGAATGTAAAAATTCGTTTCCACTATTTTGAATGGGATATTCAAAAAAATATGAAACTACGTCATGAGGGGGCGTTCTATGAAGTAAGCCCATGGAAATTGACTTGGGATGATGAGAATTATTATTTAATGGCATTTGATGAAGCTGCAGGTGTAATTAAACATTATCGAGTAGATAAGATGCTTGATGTAAGCCTGACAGAACAAGAGCGTGTTGGAAAAGAAACTGTTGAAAAAATAGACATGGGTACTTATGCCAAAAAAACATTTGGGATGTTTGCGGGTGAAGAGAAGACGGTGCGCCTTTTGTGTCAGAATTCTATGATAGGGGTTATCGTGGATGAATTTGGTACAGAGGTAGCGATTCGAAAAGAAGACGAAGAGCATGTGGTTGCACGTATGGATGTAGCGGTCAGCTCACAGTTTTTTGGATGGCTGGCAGGGCTTGGTGACCGCGTGGAACTTGTTGCTCCAGCCGACGTCCGTGAAGCGTATGTTTCTTACTTAACGAATGTTATTTGTCGTTATAATGTTTAGAAAAGAATATCATTAGGAGAGAAAAAATGAGTTTACCAAAAGATCCGGTCATGCTGCTTAGCGTCGTCAACACAAAACTTCGTGACTATTACCCAACCCTAGAAGAACTCGCAAAAGCAGAAGGTATTTCTGAAGAAGAAATTATAAACAAACTAAATACTATAAACTATCTATATGACAGAAAGCGCAATCAGTTTGTATAGAGAGTTTTGATTGTAAGTAAGCTTTTATGCATGATATAGATAAGGCGACGTTGCGAAGCGTGGAGCCGTTCTATATGCATGCATAAAAGCGTAGTTAGAAAGGAGAATGACCATGCAAACAAATTGCGATTTTTGCGCATATAATGAGTATGATGAAGAGGACGAGTGCTATTATTGTTCCGTAAATATGGATGAAGATGATATGGCACGTTTTATACAAAGCAGTTACAAAAACTGTCCATACTATAAATCTGGAGATGAATATCAGGTGGTTCGTCATCAGATGTAACAATACACTTTTTAAGTTATAAAAAGTTTATAAAGATTAGGAAAAGTTCATAGGTGAAATGTTGATTTTATGGGCTTTTTTCTTTATAATAGAGTATTGTACGATTAGAAAAATTGGAGGAATTATGAGTAATTCAAATGAATATAATAATCCGCAAAATGGACCAGAAAGCAATGGTCCTAACGGAAATGACAATAATGGAAATAATGGGAATGGAAATAACGGCAACAATGGCAATGGACCTAAAAAACCAAGTGGACAAAATTCACTTGTTTTTATTATGTTCACCTTGATTGCTCTCTTGGTAATGTCTTTTTTTACAAACCGTTCCAATGAGATGAGCACAAAAGAAACTTCTTACACAGAGTTCTTGGCACAGTTGGAGGCAGGGAATGTAGAGAGTGTTGAATTTGGTTCATACCAGATTGACTATACTTTGGTAGAAGAAAGCAAGCGCGAGATTACCTATTACACAGGTTATATCGAAGATCCAGAACTTGTTGAGTCAATTAAGACAATGACAACAAAAGATGGAGAAAAGGTAGAGGTAAGTGCAACAGTTCCAGATACCACTTCATCTATGATTATGGAAGTAGTGACATGGATTCTTCCACTTGTACTTATGTGGATTTTGCTTGGATTCTTAATGAGACGCATGGGCGGTGGCTCTATGGGTGTTGGTAAGAATACGGCAAAAGTATATGTGGAGCGTTCTACTGGTGTTACCTTTAAGGATGTAGCTGGTCAGGATGAAGCAAAGGAAACATTACAGGAAATGGTAGACTTTTTGCATAATCCTGCAAAATATAAAGAGATTGGTGCAAAATTGCCAAAAGGAGCATTATTAGTAGGCCCTCCGGGGACTGGAAAAACTCTTCTCGCAAAAGCAGTTGCAGGAGAAGCAAATGTACCATTTTTCTCACTTGCTGGTTCTGACTTTGTGGAAATGTTTGTTGGTGTTGGTGCTTCTCGAGTAAGAGATTTATTTAAAGAAGCCCAGAAGATGGCGCCATGTATCATTTTTATTGATGAAATTGATGCGATTGGTAAGAGCCGTGATAATGGACGATTCGGTGGTGGTAATGATGAGCGTGAACAGACATTAAATCAGCTTCTCGCTGAAATGGATGGTTTTGATACATCGAAAGGGATACTTATTCTTGCTGCAACAAACAGACCAGAAGTATTAGATAAAGCATTGCTTCGTCCAGGTCGTTTTGATAGACGTGTAATTGTAGATAAACCAGACTTAAAAGGCCGTCTCGAAACTTTAAAAGTACATTCCAAAGATGTATGTATGGATGAAACAGTTGATTTAGATGCACTTGCATTGGCAACAGCAGGCCTTGTAGGTTCCGATCTTGCAAATATGATTAATGAAGCCGCTATCCTTGCTGTTAAGGCCGGTCGTAAATTTGTGAATCAGGCAGATTTATTTGAAGCTTTTGAACTTGTAGCTGTAGGCGGAAAAGAGAAAAAAGACCGTATCATGGGGGAAAAAGAAAGAAAGATTGTTGCTTACCATGAGGTTGGACATGCATTGGTATCTGCACTTCAGAAAGATACAGAACCAGTTCAGAAGATTACAATTGTGCCACGTACTATGGGGGCGCTTGGTTATACACTTCAGACGCCGGAAGAGGAAAAATATCTGGAAACAAAAGATGAACTTATTGCAAAAATCACCACATATATGGCTGGACGTGCAGCAGAAATGCTTCAGTTTAACTCTGCAACCAGCGGTGCAGCAAACGATATTGAAAACGCAACTAAGATTGCACGTGCTATGGTAACTATGTATGGTATGTCGGATCGATTTGGTATGATGTGTCTTGCAACTGTAGAGCACCAGTATTTAAGTGGTGGTGCAGGACTTATCTGCGGCGAAGATACAGCTGCGCAGATTGATGAGGAAGTGCTTTCTGTAATCAACAGCTGCTATAATAATGCATATCAGATGTTAGAAGAAAATAAAGAAGTATTAGACAAGATTTCTGAATATCTCTTCGAAAAAGAAACCATTACTGGTAAGGAATTTATGAAAATGTATCGTGAGCTTAAAGGCCTTCCTGAACCAGAAGAGAAAAAGGAAGAACCACAGGCAGAAATTTTTGAAGAGGAAGAAGATTTCCTTACTGTTTTAACAGAACTCCAGGAAGTTAAAAATCAAGAAGAAAATGCTACAGTTTTTGAGGATTACTTCGAAGAAGATTAAAAAGAGGATTCATTATGTTTGATGTACAGGATGAATTGAAAAAACTCCCGGATTTGCCGGGAGTTTATATTATGCATGACAAATCAGATGCTATCATATATGTCGGAAAGGCGGTTAGCCTGCGTAAGCGTGTGCGACAGTACTTTCAGCCAAGTCATAATGAAGGTATCAAAAAGAAACAGATGGTAGAACATATTGCTCGTTTCGAATATATTATCACGGACTCAGAATTAGAGGCATTGGTGTTAGAATGTAATCTGATTAAAGAACACACACCAAAGTATAACACGATGCTTAGAGATGACAAAACCTATCCATATATTCGAGTAACTGTGGGAGAGGATTTTCCAAGAGTGCTTTTTTCACGTCAGATGAAAAAAGATAAGTCGAGATACTTTGGGCCATTTACAAGTGCAGGTGCGGTAAAAGATACCATTGATTTAATTAATAAAATCTATCGTTTACGTACATGTAATCGCAATCTGCCTAGGGATATAGGTTTGGACAGAGCCTGCCTAAATCACCATATCCATCAGTGTGATGCTCCTTGTCAGGGGTATATCAGCAAGGAAGAATATGCAAAAAAGATAGATGGTGTTATTGAGTTTTTGAACGGAAATTATATGCCGATTATCAAGGATTTGGAAAGTAAGATGAATCAGGCTTCTGAAGATATGGAGTTTGAAAAAGCCATAGAATATCGTGAACTTCTATCCAGTGTAAGGCAGATTGCACAAAAACAGAAAATCACAAATACTGACGGTGAAGATAAGGATATCATTGCACTTGCCTCGGATGATGTAGACGCAGTTGTTCAGGTGTTTTTTATCCGTGGAGGAAAAATTATTGGAAGAGATCATTTCCATGTACGTGTTGGAACGGATGAGAAAAAGAGTGATATACTAGTAAACTTTATCAAACAGTTTTATTCTGGTACGCCATTTATTCCAAGGGAAATCATTTTGCAGGAAGTCATTGACGAAGTGGAAGTGTTAGAAGAATGGCTGGGGAAAAAACGCGGACATAAAGTTACACTTCATACGCCTCAAAAAGGAATGAAGAATAAGCTTGTAGATTTAGCTGCACGTAATGCAGAAATGATTTTAAGCCAGGATAAAGAAAAGATAAAACGAGAAGAAGGACGTACCATTGGCGCGGTAAAAGAGATAGAAGGCTTATTAGGACTTAGTGGATTAAATCGTATGGAAGCATTTGATATTTCAAATATCAATGGTTTTGAAACAGTTGGTTCCATGGTGGTATATGAAAAGGGTAAGCCAAAGAGAAGTGATTATCGCAAGTTTAAACTTCGAACCGTCACGGGACCAGATGATTACGCGTCTATGTACGAGGTATTAACACGTCGCTTTTCACATGGTATGGAAGAAAAACAACAACTTGAGGAGAATAATCTTCCAGAGGAAGTAGGGAGCTTTACTCGTTTTCCAGATGTCATTATGATGGACGGTGGAAAAGGACAGGTAAATATCTGCCTTCAGGTGTTGGAAGAATTGGGGCTTGATATTCCAGTTTGTGGTATGGTAAAAGACGACAATCATCGAACCAGGGGATTGTATTTTAATAACCAGGAAATTCCAATAGATCGTCACGGAGAGGGCTTTAAACTGATTACACGTATCCAGGACGAAGCACATCGTTTTGCAATAGAATACCACAGAAGTCTGCGTAGTAAATCGCAGGTGAAATCTATTTTAGATGATATTGAAGGGGTAGGACCTACAAGAAGAAAAGCGCTTATGAAGCGTTTTCAGTCTTTGGAAAATATGCGTAATGCTTCAGTGGAAGAATTGGCAGATACAGATGGAATGAATCAAAAAACAGCAGAAGCAGTTTATTTGTTTTTCCATAAATAGTATGGTAAAATATAATATAATGTTTTGTGGAGGATAAGCCATGAATAAAGGCGGAGTTAGCGTTTCCAAAATGGTGGAACTGTTGGATTTAAAAGTCTATACAGATGATATTGATTTAAAGAAGAGAAAGATTCAAAGTGCAGATATTAACAGACCAGCACTTCAGCTGGCTGGATACTTTCAGCATTTCGAAAGTTCTCGTGTACAGGTAATTGGAAATGTAGAATATTTCTACACCAAGCAGTTAAGAGATGATGTAAAATTAGAAATATATCGAGAACTCTTAAGTTATGATATTCCATGTATCATTTTCAGCCGAGATTTGGTTCCGGATAATGAATTTGTTGAAATGGCTCAGAAGAACGGAATACCAGTTTTGGGAACAAGTCGTCCTACATCTGAATTTACGGCAGAACTTATCTATGAATTGGGCGAGCAGCTTGCTCCATGTATCACAATTCATGG
>JAFQWG010000103.1 GCA_017407605.1 Agathobacter sp.
AAATAATCCATATACCCAAACACATACTTTTTCCTTATCCTGTGTCTTAAACTGTCCCTGTCTGTTAATTGTCCAGCTTAATAACCAACTGGAATCCTTACAGCTTACAATACCTCCCGTTACTACTTTTCCGCTCCTTGGATCTCTCTTACAGATATTCGTGATATAAGGAATAATCTTATCATCTAAGGTTGTTATCGTTGCAGATTCCCAATTTGTCTTTGCCACATCGGAACAGAATTTTTCCGGACGGCCAAAAGAAGCATCCTGCTTGGCAATGTTTTTCCACAAGCTCCAGCATCCACTTGTTCTTACTTCTGCATCTCCATTTGGCGCATGATTCTGATCACCATATATCGTACCCTCTGTACAGCTTCCATTTGTCACAAATACAAGGTCATTTTCGGTAAGAACAATTCCTTCTTCTACCCCTTTCACCTTGCATTCTATTGCTTTTGCAATCTTTTTGTCACCCTTGAATTCAAATAATACATTGGTTACTTCCGTACCAAATTGGAAGTCAACACCTGCATCCTCCAGATATTTTTGCATTGGAAGAATCAGGGATTCATACTGATTATATTTGGTAAATTTTAATGCACTGAAATCCGGTAATCCTGCAATATGATGAATGAATCTCTGAAAATAGAGCTTCATCTCTAATGCACTATGCCAATTTTCAAAAGCAAACATGGTTCGCCAATAGAGCCAAAACGTAGAATCAAAGACTTCTTCATCAAATACATCCTCTATGGTCTTGTCATACAAGTCTTCATCCTTTGTCATAAACAGCTTCATAATCTCCATGCAGCCCTTTTGACTCAGATTAAATTTTCCATCCGTATGAGCATCCTCACCACGATTTATCGTTGCTCTACACAAGGAATAATTAGGGTCCTCCTTATTCAGCCAGTAATACTCATCCAAAACGGATACTCCCGGTGTTTCAATCGAAGGTATGCTATGGAACAAATCCCACAAACATTCGAAATGGTTCTCCATCTCACGACCACCACGCATTACATAACCTCTTGCAGGATCAAAGATTCCATCACATGCACCGCCGGCAATGTCCATTGCTTCTAAAATATGAATATTAGCACCTGGCATTTGACCATCTCTTACCAAGAAGCAGGCTGCTGCAAGGGCTGCAAGACCACTTCCTACAATATACGCCTGCTTATCCTCTACACCTTCTGGTTTTTTTGGTCTTGCAAATGCTTCATAATTTCCGTTGGAATAATAAATTCCTTTACTGTTCTTCTGATTTTTTCCTCTTTCTGTATTACGATACTCTTCCTTTGCCGCATCAATTGCCGGATCTTTCTCTGTCTTTTTGTAATTCTTTACTGCAACTACCGCTACACCTGCACTGGCTGCAAGGGCTGCCATGCCTAACCCAATCTTCTTTTTCTTTCCCATATTGGTATTCCGCCTTTCTGTTTTATGTATCTATCATATCCTTTCTGTTTTTGCATTCCTATTTACAAAACAGGCGAAATGATAAAAAACTTATCATTTCGCCTGCTTTGATTAAAAATAT
>JAFQWG010000104.1 GCA_017407605.1 Agathobacter sp.
CCAGATGGAACAAATATCAATGCCAACTGTGGTTCTACCCATATGGAAGAACTTATGGCACGTGTGGTAAAAGAAAAAGCATGTATCGGTATTGCGTTTGATGGAGATGCAGACCGTATGCTTGCAGTAGATGAAAACGGCAATATGGTAGATGGTGACCAGGTTATGCTTATCTGTGCAAAACATATGCTTGATAATAAAAAATTAAAACAGGATACCTTGGTAGTAACTGTAATGACAAACTTAGGGCTTGTGCTTGCAGCAAAAGGCCTTGGTATCAAACTTGAAACTACAAAAGTTGGTGACCGCTATGTATTAGAGAATATGCGCGAAAATGGTTATAATATTGGTGGTGAACAGTCAGGACATGTAATTTTCTTGGACGACAATACAACAGGAGATGGACTTCTTAGTGCACTTCATCTCTTACAGGTAATGGTTGAAACTAAGAAACCATTATCTGAACTTGCTTCTATCATGGAGGTACTCCCACAAGCACTTATCAATGCAAAGGTGCCAAATCATAAAAAGGAAAGCTACATGGAATATCCTCGCATTGCAAAAGCAATTGAAGAACTTGAAGCAAAATTTGCAGGTGAGGGAAGAGTGCTTATTAGACCTTCTGGCACAGAGCCATTAGTTCGAGTTATGATTGAAGGAAAAGATCAGAAAGTAATTGAAAAAGAAGCAAGGAAATTAGCAGACCTTATTATGAAGGTTATGATTTAAAAAATGTTATCATAAAGTATTGGGGGATTTTATTGTGGTAGCAAAAAAAGTAAGAATTGTAAATCCGACAGGACTTCAGGTTCGCCCAGCTGGGGAACTATGTAAAGAAGCAGATAAGTTTAAATGCAAAGTAACCCTAGAGTACAAAGGAAATGAAGCAAATGCAAAGAGCGTCTTAAGTGTTTTAGGTGCATGCATTAAATTCGGAGATGAAATCAATCTCGTATGTGATGGCGAGGGAGAAGAAGAAGCGCTTGCTCATATTGCAGCGTGTATTGAGGCTGGACTTGCAGATTAATTTGTGCAAGGCCTACTTGAAAAGGGGAATAAAGTAGTTAAGGAGATTTACCGAAATGTTGAACTTCAAAAGATACAAAAGGGTTCCTGTTGTGGATTATCCACAGCGTCAGTGGCCTAACAAAGAAATAGAAAAAGCACCTATCTGGTGTTCGGTAGACTTGCGAGATGGCAATCAGGCACTTATCGAACCTATGACAGTAGAAGAAAAAGTGGAGATGTTCCAGCTTCTAGTTAAATTAGGGTTTAAAGAAATTGAAATCGGTTTCCCTGCGGCATCTCAGATTGAGTTTGATTTCCTGCGTAAGTTGGTAGCGGAAAATATGATTCCAGATTATATGAAGGTGCAGGTACTCTGTCAGTGTAGACAGGAGCTTATCGATCGTACATTTGAAGCAATTGAAGGTATTCCAAATGTCATCTTCCATATTTACAATTCAACATCTACTTTACAGAGAGATGTTGTATTCCACAAAGATATGCCAGAAATTATTGATATCGCAATTGCTGGTACTCGTATGGTAAAGGAAGGAATGAAGAATTATTCTGGTAACCTTCAGCTTGAATATTCACCAGAAAGTTTTACTGGTACAGAGCTTGATTTTGCACTTGAAATTTGTACGGCAGTACAGAAAGAATGGAATCATGCAAATGAAAATCCAATTATCTTTAACTTGCCAGCAACAGTTGAGATGAATACTCCAAATGTGTATGCGGATCAGATTGAATGGATGAATAATCATTTTGAAGATAGAGAAAATGTAATCCTTTCTGTACATCCTCACAATGACAGAGGCACTGGTGTAGCCGCAACAGAGCTTGCAATTTTAGCCGGTGCAGACCGTGTAGAAGGAACATTATTTGGAAATGGAGAGAGAACTGGTAACGTAGATATTTTAAATATTGCTTATAATATGTTCTCACAGGGTATTAACCCAGAACTTAACTTAGAAAATGTAAATGAAATTATTGAAGTATATGAGCGCTGTTGTAAGATGCAGGTGGGCATGCGTCATCCATATGCAGGAAAGCTTGTATTTACCGCATTTTCAGGTTCACATCAGGATGCAATCAACAAGGGTGAGCAGGCACTTAAGGAACGTGGAAGTGAAATCTGGGAAGTACCATATTTACCAATTGATCCAGCTGATGTAGGACGTGAATATGAACCAGTTGTACGTATCAACAGCCAGTCAGGAAAAGGCGGCGTAGCCTTTGTTATGAATACTGTATATGGTTACAAGCTTCCTAAGGCAATGCAGCGAGAATTCGCGGATGTTATCCAGCTTATCTCTGAAAGAGAAGGTGGAGAGGTTACTCCAGCACGTATTATGGATGCCTTCCGTCAGGAATACTTAAAACTCAAAGCACCATATGAATTTATTAGTGCAAGGGTAGAAGATGACCATGCGGATGAAGAGACAAGAGTAACTCTTGTATTCAAATATCAGGATAGAGAGATTGTAGCAGAGGGACGTGGTAATGGTCCTATCGATGCTGTAAAAGTAGCAATCAACAAGAGTGTAGCTGCAACAGATATTGCCATCGTAGACTACGACGAACATGCACTTAGTGAAGGTTCACATGCGAAAGCAGCAGCTTATATCCAGATGAAAGACAATAAGACTGGAAGAGTAACATTCGGTGTAGGGGTAAGCGGTAACATCACTAGAGCAACTATCCGTGGTGTGTTCTCGGCACTTAACAGACTTTCTAGATAAACCTTTTAACAGATTGAAATCCGAAACGGAAGACAGGTGGTTTTCCATGGAGGGAATTTATGAAACGACAATTAGCAAAATTTATTAACGTCATCGTGTTTGTCATAAAAGGATGCCTATATGTGACATTGCTTGGAACCTTTATGGTGTTGTTCTCGATTAACAACTTCGCAGTATTAAATCCATCGCGAACCATGGCAGTCGTAATTGTAACCTTTGTTGCATCTCTCCTTATGATGACACGAATTTATGGAAAATTTGATATTGGACGTAGAAAGAGTAAACCAATTATCTACTCAGTATTTTTGGCAACTGCAATTACAGACGTGGTAACTTATGGAATGCTCATGATCATGAACACTATTGCCCCAGACGTATCGCTTATTTTTAAGTGGGTTGATGTTTGGACACTGTGTGCGGTATGGGTACTTCATCTGCTTACAATTATTATCTATTCGTATGCAGGGAATGAGTTCTTTTTCTGGATTATACCACCAGAGAAGACCATTATTATTACCACAAAAGACTCTGATTTGGCGAAGATATCTGCAGGAATCCAGAAATATAAAAAGCAGTATCGTATCTCACGAGTTGTAGATTACAGAAGAAGTGACTTGGAAGAAATTTTACTTCGTATGGATACTGCCATTTTATATGATTTGCCAAGAGAGAAAAAGGACTATCTTGTGAATTTCTGTTATGAACATTTGATTAATATCTATATGAATCCGGAGATTTGCGATGTAGTAGAAAACTTAGCAGAGCATTATCTTTTTGATGATGTGTCGATGCTTCATACAACGGTGCAAGGACTTACTTATGAACAGCGATTTATCAAACGTTCTTTTGATTTGCTGTTCTCGACACTTGCAATTGTTGTATTAAGTCCAGTCTTTTTCATAATTGCACTTTTGATTAAGATGGATGATGGTGGAAAAGTATTTTTCCTTCAGCAGAGAGCAACGCGAGATGGTAAGATTTTTAAGGTAGTAAAATTCCGTACCATGAAAGAAAACGTAGAAAATGTATCCGCAACGGTAAACGATGACCGTATTACCCATATCGGACATATTTTACGTAAGTATCGTCTGGATGAGCTTCCACAGCTCTTTAATATTTTCCTTGGAGATATGACATTTGTGGGACCAAGACCAGAAATGTTGGAAAATATCTGGAACTATAGTCAGGAGCTTCCAGAATTTAAATACCGTCTTCGAGTAAAAGCTGGGCTTACCGGACTTGCACAGGTTGTTGGAAAATATAATACATCTCCAAAGGACAAGCTTATTTTGGATATGATGTATATTGAAAGATACAGCATTTGGAGAGATATTAAGCTGATTTTCCAAACTGTTATTGTGCTTCTTAAGAAAGACAGTACCGAAGGATTTATGAGAACCAAAAATGTCTATGAGGTGGAAGAAACACCAGAAGAATTTTTGATAGAGGAATAATAAAGGAACTAGTATGAAACGAGTTGTAGTCATTAGTGGGACAAACCACTATGAAGAACGTGCAAAAAGTGTAATTGAAGAATATCAAAAAGAGCACGAAGTAATCTATCTTACTTCTGACTTTAATCATTGGAAAAAAGAATATTTTAGTGTGGAGTTACCATTTGCACAGCAGCTTCATGTCCCAGGCTACCAGAAAAATATTTCGGTATCCCGCATATGGTCACACATTGTATTTTCGATTAAGACATTCTTTCGATTATGTAAATTAAAACCAGATATTGTGTATGCAGAGATTCCACATAATACGCTTGCTGTTGCAACAAAGTGGTACAAAAGATTGCACAAATGCGAGTTAATCTTTGATATCTTTGATATGTGGCCAGAAGCGCTTCCAATGAAAAGCAACAATCCTGTATTCAAGCTTGCATGCAGTGTATGGGGAGGTTTTCGTAATCACAATTTGAAGTTTGCGGATAAGGTATACACTGAGTGTAATTACTTTCAGGAGCTTATCAACCAAGAAGGGTGTTATGTTCCAATGGAAACCAAGTATCTTACCCGTAAAAAGATAGACCTTGATATACAGACAATCTGGGATGCGGACAGACTTCATATCTGTTATGTAGGTAATATTAATAATATCATTGATATTCCATTTATCACTGAATTTTTAGCAAGACTAAACACAGAGAAGCTAGTATGTTTTCATTTAATTGGAACAGGAGAAAGCAGAAGCAGACTCATCGAAAGTCTTGAAGAAAGAGGAGTACAGGTAGTTTCTTATGGTGTAGTATATGATGTACATCGCCTACAGGAAATTTTCAATCAGTGTTATTTTGGAATCAACTTCTTGCTTCCAGATTTGGCAATTGGGCTTACCATGAAGTCTATTACTTATCTGCGAGGTGGTGTTCCGCTTCTTAATAATGTAGATGGTGATACATGGAATATGGTAGATACCTATAAAGCAGGAATCAATATTGATCGTAACAATATCGAAAATTCTATTGAGATGATTCTTGCAATGGATCAGAAAAAAGCAGATGCGATGAAACAGAAAGCTCACGAAGTGTTTGAAACACATTTTGCAGAGGATTAAGTTAGATTTGCATCCAACAACAAATGACCCCAAGAGGGGGAGAGTTTATGTATAAGACAGACAAAATCGCGATACTTCTTGCCACTTATAATGGCGAAGAATATATATCAGAACAAATTGAATCCATCTTAAATCAGACCTATGAGGATTGGGTGATTTATATTCATGACGATGGTTCCAAAGACGAAACAAAGGCAATCATCAAGGAATATGAAGAGAAACATCCTGAAAAGATTGTTGTGTTGGAGGCCCCTGCTACAGGCGGAGCTAAGACCAATTTCTTATATCTTTTCCGCGAGGTAGAGGCACCATTTTATATGTGCTGTGATCAGGATGATGTGTGGCTTTCGGATAAAATCGAAATCACCAAAAAAGAGATGGACAACCTCGTAAGAGGTGATGAAGATAAACCTTGCTTGGTGTTTACAGAGCTTTGTGTTGTAGATAGAAAATTAAATATTCTTGCAGAGAAGATGAGTGTATATCAAGGACTCGATTGCAAGAAGGTAACGTTTAACCGAGCACTTATTCAAAATGTAGTTACAGGCTGTACCATGATGGTCAACCGTGCACTTCGTGATGAATTGGGAAAAATAGAGGATTTTAACAGTGTGTTGATGCATGATTGGTGGGCAATATTAGTTGCTACCCGATTTGGTAAGGCTGCCTATGTTGACCGGGCGACAATTTTGTATCGTCAGCATGGAGACAATGGTGTAGGGGCCACCAACGCAACCTCTTTTGTATATAAATTAAAACGTATGCTCCAAGGAGAAGATATCAAAAAATCCTTGGAAAATACGAGAAAACAGGCAGGCGCGTTTGCATTGGTTTATGATGAGCCTGCAGATTCACTGGTAAGTCAGTATGCACGCTTAGCAGAGAAATGTAAAATAAAACGCCTTGTTTTTTATGACAAACATGATGTAAAGAAATCCACAAGAGCTAAAAATATGGGCCTTATGGTATGGGGATAAAAATGATAAAAGAAATTTTTAAAGACAAAGATATAAGAGCTTTCTTTATCGTTGCAATGATAATTGGTATTGCAATGTCTTTTTTGATTTCTCCATGGCAGATTCCAGATGAAGACAATCATTTTACACATATTGCGGGTTCACTACAGTTTATTGATGGTATTAATAAAGTAGAAGATAGTATGGGAATTGATAAAGGCCGAGTGGAGTACAACATCTATGAAAGAGTAGATGTAGAGCAGTGGCTGGCAGCAATGACCAAGACTCCAAGTTATGCTTATGGTGAGATGCATCCACATGGAATTTCGCACTATGCCTTGTATTATATACCTGCAATGATTGGTATGTTGATTGCAATTTTTTTGCATTTGCCGACATTTTGGGTTTTTCAGTTAGGTGAGTTATGTTCCTTGCTCTTTTATGTATTTGTAAGTAGTGCAGCCCTAAAGAGATGCCCTTTCAAAAAAGGCATTATGGCAATTTTTATGCTAGCACCAATGATGATGCAGTCGGGAAGTAGTTTTTCTTACGATGCACTTGCCATTCCACTGATGTATTGGATTATATGTGATGTACTTTATCTAACTTATGAGAAAGAAGAGATCACATTAAAAGATATGGTGTGGTTGATACTTCCATGGGCATGGCTTACCTTTATCAAAATACCATATACATTTATTGTGTTCTTAGGACTCATGCTTCCACTTCACAAATTCCACGTGAAGATTGGAAAGTTTGAAATAAATGAGGTATTTATTCGAAAATATCGTTGGATTGCTTTGGCTGTTGTTTTAGTAATTATTGGAGTTGTATTATTTGTTTTAAGAGAAAACAGATGGATACAAGTAATTTATGGAGTAACAATAGAGTTTCCTAGAACTATATATTTGTTGTACCGTACCCTGGTGAATTTTGCAGATGATTTATTAATATCTTCCGTTGGAAATTTTGGCTGGCTATCAGCACCAGTATCATTATTGTTTGCAATTATGTTTTATGTTGTGTTAACAGGTGTAGCAGTGTTTGGAACCGATGGTTCGGCTAAGCGCTATAAAAAGTGGGACAGAGGGGTTGTTTTGGTAACATTCTTACTGCTTACACTTATGACAGTTTTTTCCATGGTGGATCATATGATTCTTACTACATGGTATGGTGGCGATACCGTTTTAGTTGATTACAATATTCGAGAAGAATTGTACCGTATTGACTTTGTAGGCGGATTACAAGGCAGATATTTTATGCCATTTTTATCACTGTTCTTTTTGCAATTTGGAAGTTTGGAAAAAATTAGTAAAAAAGGAACAAGGATAGCCGTTCGTCTCTTTTTAGTTGTGACTTACATATATGTAGGCTATATATTATTGAATCGTTTTTGGATAGGATAAGATGCTTTTATGAAAGAATTTTTACAGAAATTAGATGTGAAAAAAATTGGATATATCGTAGCCGCCGCCGCCGTTTTATCTGTACTTATAGCAGGGGTTCGTGGAATTATTACGGTACAAAATATTGGCGTTTTAACCTATAACGTGCAAGAACAGCATGTAGGACCGGTAGAAGCAACAGGTGTTTTTTCGCATGGGTTTTTATGTGTAGGTGAAGATACGATAGCTTTACATATTGATGGTGTAATTGAGGATACAACGGTAGGTAACCTTGTATACGAAATTATCGATTCCGAAGGCAATATCGCACTATCAGGAGAAGAGAATATTCAGAATGTACGCCATGATGTATATGGTGGTGTGTGGTTGGAAGTGCAAGGAAAAGGACTTGTGCAGGGAGTAAGGTATATTCTTACCCTTGATTTCTCAGATGTAGAAAATATGCAGGTATATGTGGGACAAAACCACATGTGTATCCGACAGTTCTATAATTTTACACATAAGACTTTATATACATGTATCATAATTGCAATTATTGCGATGGCGATAGTTTGGCTTGTTATGGTATATAAAAAAGGTTATGGTCCTGTGATGTATTTGGTTACCACATTGGTAGTAGGAATATTTGTGATATTTGCAATGCCAGCAGTAAGCAGGGATGATGAATATCGACATTTCCTTAGAGGATATATGGATGTTGCAAAAATTCAGCCAGTCTTTGAAAAGGTTACTGGTGGAGAATCTGGTCTTATTGGAACACAGCCAAATGGAGAAAATATGGTTGATGTACCATATGAGATTAATGAGATTCGTCTGCTTGGATATGAAGATAACTTTAATGGTTATGGCTATGTGCAGGAACAGAATCAGTTCTTTAATATAGATAAACTGATTGCCGAATTGAAAGCAGAGCCACTAGACACCACACACCGTGTAGCAGCAACAGGTGTTGCTTTAAAAGGAAATGGTTCTTACCTACCTCAAATTATGGTAATGAAAGTGGCATCCGCACTTGGAGTAAGAGCGATTTTATTCCATCACGTGGCACGCTTTGGTCAGCTTTTGGTTTGTATTCTTATGGAGCTGTTGGCAATGAAACTTGCTCCAAAGATGAAAGAAATGATTTGGCTTCTTGCGTTTATTCCAAATGCATTTTTGTTGAAAGCATCGTGTAATCCAGATGGATTTATGATTTCTATCATGATATTGCTAGCATCTATTTTTGTCTGGATGAAAGATAATAAAGTAGATGTGATATCTTTAAAGGCGATACCGGCATGGATGCTGTATTTAGTGCTTATTTATTTTGTATTTATTATGAAGGTTCCATATATGATAATTGCTGTGGGAATGTTCCTTTATCTTGGAAAAGACAATGTGGCAAAAGCATGGAACTGGATAAAGAATCATAAGAAAGCAACAGTAGGAATTGGAGTGGGGATTGTAGTGGCAGGATTGGCTGTCGTGACAGCGTTAAAGGATACACTATTACTTGTTTTGTATTTCTTTTTACCAATCAACTATATGGAATATATAGCTGGACACCCACTTGAAATTGCAAAATTATTTGTTGGAAAATGGATAGAGATGTTTATTAATCTTTATTCTGGTATGAAAGGAGAGAATCTGCTTCCATATCCAATCCTTGTAGTGGCAATTTTGTTGATGCTTAAAAAACAGCAGCCAATTATCAAACGAGTTTGGTTTGCATTCCTTTTTGGACTTATGGTAATGGTAATTGTATTGGTTGGATATACACTTACACCACCTGATTACGGTCAGATTTGGGGAATTGGATACCGTTATCTCTTACCATTTATGGTAGTAGGTACACTTTGCCTGCCTGCGGGAAATGAAAAGACAGAAAAAATCGCGGTACAAATTATGCCGCTTGCTATATTTGTAACTATGACAGTAACTTTAATCACCTGGTTTGTCAGATGGAGCGTATAAATGAACATCCTAAGAAGAATTCAGTACAGTAAAATCGGAAGAATCATATTTAAAAAAGGGCCACTTCTTGAGATGGCAAGACTTGCGCGTCGTATTGCGATGAAAATCAAGTTTGAGTTTGAAGAACGTTTCAGCAAGAAAGAAAAACTTGTAGAAGTACTTCGTGCAAACTTTGGTGTGTATAACTTTCAGATGCCAGAAACGGATGAAGTGATTGATATCATTGTACCTATTTATAATGGCTATGATTATCTCGTAAAACTGTTTGAAGATTTGCAGAAAACATCCATGAAATGCCGTATCATCTTGGTGGATGATAAGAGTCCAGATGAGAAAGTACATGAATTAGAACGTGAGTATGCAGCAAAACATGATAATGTTGTCTTAATTGAAAGCGAAGAAAATTATGGATTTGTAAAGAGTGTCAATACAGGCCTAGAAGTAGCAAAAGGGCATGTGGCGCTTGTAAATACAGATACAGAGCTTCCAACAGGCTGGTTGGAACGACTGATGTATCCAATTCTCTTCGAAGAAAAAGTAGGTACTACGACACCATATACCAATAGTGGAACGATTTTTAGTTTCCCAAATATGGGTGTAAATAATACAATTTACCGTGGACTTGGTGTAGAGCAGATTGATAAACATTTTGCTAAGTTAAAACCAAGATATATCTCTGCTCCAACAGGTGTAGGCTTTTGCATGGGTATGAACAAGCATGCAATCGCGGAAGTTGGCGTGTTGGATTATGAAACCTATGACAGAGGTTATGGAGAAGAAAATGACTGGTGTCAGAGAGCAATTAAAGCCGGATACAAAAATGTGCAGGTGGAAAACCTCTTTGTGTACCACAAACACGGTGGAAGCTTCTTAAGTGATGAAAAGAAAAAACTCATTGCAGATCATTTAGAGAAACTTAAGAAACGTTTCCCTAAATATGATTTGCATGTAGGCAAATTTGTAAGAAAAGATTTAAATAAAGATATCCGCCCATTGATGCAGATGATGATCGATACACATGAGACAAAGTCTGTGCTTGCATTTGATCATAGCTTGGGTGGCGGAGCAACTAGTTATTTAGAAAAGAAGAAAAAAGAAGGTTTCCAGGAAGAAATCTGTACTACAACAGTGCGTTACGACCATGTTAAAAACGTATATAGTATTGATTTTGAGAATGGAGAAATCTTCTTGGCATATGAAGCTCTGGACTTAAAGGATTTACTTGAAGCAGGAGAATATTTACACTGGGATGAAATTTGGATTAATGAGCTTGTAACCTATCCAAATCTTTGGGACGTATTAGAGCTTATCAAAGAAATAAAGGCACAGCAGAATGCAAGCCTTATTATGTTGATGCATGATTATTTTTCTGTGTGCCCAAATATCAATTTAGTAACAGAAGATTATCAGTATTGTGGTCTGCCGGAAGAAAGTAAATGTCAGGCATGCTACAATGCGAGAAAATACGAAGAACAGTATGCTTGCCCATCACAGAAAGAGTGGGTAAGAAAATGGAGAGCTTTTTTTGAGGGGTGTACTGAAATACGTTCATTCTCTGAGGATACCTTAAAGAGAACCAAGCAGGTATTTGGTGAAGATTTGCCACATACATTAGTGCCTCATGAAGTGCACCATATGCTTGGAATTCATAAAAACTTTAGCACAAGTGATACAATTACCATCGGACTTATGGGGATGCTCATTCACCATAAAGGCAGTGTACTTGTAGAGCAGATGCTTAAAGAAATAGAAGAAAAGAATTTAAATGTTCGCATTGTACTGATTGGAAAGGTAATGGG
>JAFQWG010000105.1 GCA_017407605.1 Agathobacter sp.
AATTCACGTAGAAATTTGTTCAAAATGTCATCCATTCTACACAGGTCAGCAGAAAGCTGCTCAGGCTCGTGGACGTATTGAACAGTTCAACAAGAAATACGGTGTTAAATAGAAATAAGCTAATTAAGAAGGTTGAGGTAAATTTATCTCAACCTTTTTTAATATGCTAGCTTGCTAGCATATTATGCTCCATAGTTTCTTATAGGAGGCTTAATATGAAATATTCAGGTGTTGGTGGACAGGCAGTATTAGAAGGCATTATGATGCGTAATGGCGATAAATATGCTGTGGCTGTTCGTAAACCAGACAAAGAAATAGATGTGCAGGTCTTTGATTATAAAGGACCATTCAAAAGTGAAAAAGTGAAAAATATTCCAATTGTACGAGGCGTCTTTAATTTTGTAGACTCTCTGTATCTGGGAATGACATCTCTTCTTCATTCTGCATCTTTCGCAGAAGATGAAGAGGAAATAGATTTGGAAAAAGAAAAACAAATGATGGGTGGAGTAGTGGTTTTATCTGTGCTGCTTGCAATTGGTATCTTTTTTGTGCTTCCATATTTGATTTCTTTATTCTTTCAAAGTTTTATTCATTCACATTTTGTGATAACATTATTAGAGGGACTTGTTCGAATCTGTATTTTCATGGCGTATGTGGGCTTAATTACTTTTATGCCTGATATCAGACGTACCTACATGTATCATGGTGCAGAACACAAATGCATTAACTGTATTGAACATGGACTCGAATTAAACGTAGAAAATGTAAGAAATAGTTCGAAACAGCACAAACGCTGTGGAACGAGCTTTTTGTTTTTAGTGGTGCTGATTAGTATTGTGTTCTTTATGTTTATCAGTGTTGAATCTGGTGTTTTAAAACTGGTAATTCGCCTTTTACTTATTCCTGTAATTGCAGGGGTATCTTATGAGGTGATTCGTTTTGCAGGCAGATATGACAATTGGTTTGTAAATATCATTAGTGCACCAGGACTTTTAATGCAGAAGATTACGACATTAGAACCAGATGATGATATGATAGAAGTTGGGATTGCTTCCGTAGAAGCGGTGTTCGACTGGAAAACATGGCAGAAGGAAAATTTATAATGACATTTCGAGAAGCATTTGCGTATGGTGAGGAAAAACTTAATACAGTAGGTATTGTCGATGCCAGAAATGACGCATGGCTTCTTTTGACTTTTGTTTGCAAGATAGACCGTACCTTTTACTATTCTCATATGGATGAGGATATGCCTAAGGAACAGTTGGCAGAGTATGAAAATGTTCTGGGTAAGCGTGCTGAGCACATTCCACTTCAGTACATCACGGGTGAACAGGATTTTATGGGACTGCCATTTCATGTAAATGAAGCGGTGCTCATTCCTAGACAGGACACGGAAACCTTGGTAGAAGAGGCATTGAAGGTGATTCGCCCAGGTATGAGAGTGCTGGATATGTGTACCGGTTCAGGGTGTATCTTAATCAGTATTTTAAAGAATGTGGTAGATGTTGAAGGTTTTGGCTATGATATTTCCAAACAGGCAATTAATGTTGCAAAAGAAAATGCCAAATTAAATGGTGTTACTGCAACGTTTGAAAAAAGCGATTTGTTTGATGCCGTAACGGATAGTTTTGATGTGATTGTGTCTAATCCACCATATATTCCAACCGATGTTATCGCAGGTCTTATGCCAGAAGTTGCTGTCTATGAGCCATTTGGTGCTTTGGATGGAAAAGAAGACGGATTGCATTTCTATCGTAGAATTGTAAAAGAATGCAAAGAGTATCTTAATTCAGAAGGTGTGCTTCTATTTGAAATTGGTCACGATCAAGGTGTGTCAGTGTCAGAACTTATGGAAGAGGCTGGATTTAAAGGCGTAAGAGTTGTAAAAGATTTGGCAGGCAATGACCGTGTTGTAATCGGAGGTTTGTAACGTTTTTCTATTGATTTTATGTAAATAATTTGGTAAAAATATAGAGACGTTTGAAATAGGAGATAAATATTATGTTTGATAAATTAGAAGACTTACTTCATCATTATGAAGAACTTATGAACACATTAAGTGAGCCAGATGTGGCAAATGATTCAAATCGCTTCCGTAAACTTATGAAAGAACAGAGCGATTTAATGCCAATCGTAGAAGCTTACAAAGAATACAAAAAGACAAAGCAGAACATCGAAGATGCTCTTGAATTATTAGAATTAGAATCTGACGAAGAAATGCGTGAGCTTGCAAAAGAAGAATTAAATGATTCAAAAGATCGTTTAGCTGAATTAGAACAGCAGCTTAAGATTTTACTTCTTCCAAAGGACCCTAACGATGACAAGAACGTAATCGTAGAAATTCGTGCTGGCGCAGGTGGAGATGAATCAGCACTTTTCGCGGCAGAGGTATATCGTATGTATATCCACTATGCTGAGAGCCAGCGTTGGAAGGTAGAAACACTTGAAGTAGATGACATCGGTATCGGTGGTATGAAGAGTGTAAACTTCATGATTTCTGGTCAGGGCGCATACTCTAAGATGAAATACGAATCTGGTGTACACCGTGTACAGCGTGTACCTGCAACAGAATCAGCAGGACGCATTCATACTTCTACTATTACAGTAGCAGTTATGCCAGAAGCAGAAGAAGTAGACGTACAGATTGATGAAAAAGATATCCGTATCGACGTAATGCGTGCATCTGGTAACGGTGGACAGTGTGTAAATACCACAGACTCTGCGGTACGTCTGACACACTACCCAACAGGCATCGTAATCTACAGCCAGACAGAAAAATCACAGCTTCAGAATAAAGAAAAAGCATTTGCACTCCTTCGTGCAAAACTCTACGACTTAGAACTCCAGAAACAGCAGGACGCTGAATCTGCAGCACGTCGTAGCCAGATTGGTACAGGTGACCGTTCCGAAAAGATCCGTACTTACAACTTCCCACAGGGCCGTTGTACAGACCACCGTATCAACTTAACCCTTTACAAGTTGGACAAAATTATGAACGGAGATATCCAGGAAATCATCGACGCATGTATCGCAGCAGATCAGGCGAAGAAATTGGCAAATATGCAGGAAGAGTAAGAGGAGAGAAGGAATCCTCATTTAGAATCTTGTTAAGTTAAGATAATTAAAGCATGAAAATAAAAAACGGAAAGCACATTGTGTTCCAATTTATTGGATAAGCAATGTGCTTTTTGTTTTTGTGGGTTGCGTAGCAACCATATCTGCGTAGCAGATATATTTTCATGCGTATTCCTTTTCGATGATGCTCCGTGAGCGAGAAGTAGCACCGCTAGGTGCGGATTCGAGATGCAGGAGTTTGAGCAGTAGCAATACAAACGTCAATATTTACTCGGCATTCAGCGAACACCGAGAAGAAGTGGAGCGAAGCGAAACGAATTTGAGGTGTACTTATGGGTTTTGATTGTAGAAATTTATAGCTTGATTTATAATTAATTATATAAATTTGAATTTGTGGGTGTGATTGCGGTGGTTTTACGGTATATAGAGAATAATTGCTCCAAGATACCGAAAAATCGGGAAAGTTTGAGTCAGTGGTAGTGTGTTTCGGTATATACATAAAAAGTATATATCTATACCGATATATTCGGTAAAAACGACGGTATAGAAGGATAAAAATTTTCTATATGCCGAAAATGGATACTTTTTAGTAAAAAGAAGGTGCTTTTTCGGTATAGAGAGACGATTTTTCTGTATATGCCGAAAAGAGTTGTATTATATGAGCAGGGCACTTCGTAATCACATCCCCAACTCCCAATTTCTCTTACGAATGTCTACCAACGAGCTTCGTCGCCTCGTAAGCAAGCTTGCTCATTGCTTTCGTCAAAACGCCAACAATCCTCCAAAATCTTTGTCACTTTGCCAATAGTCAACTTGACAACCTTAAGTTATGATAGATACAAGTGAAAATCCCATAAGGGTGCGTGAAATACTTAGGAGGTATTATAAAATGGCAAGTTTATCATTAAAACACATTGGAAAAGTATATGACAATGGATTTGAAGCAGTAAAAGATTTCAATCTTGAAATTGCTGACAAAGAATTCATCATTTTCGTAGGACCATCAGGATGTGGTAAATCTACTACACTTCGTATGATTGCTGGTTTGGAAGATATTTCATCTGGTGATTTCTATATTGACGATAGACGTGTAAATGACGTGGAACCAAAAGACAGAGATATCGCAATGGTATTCCAGAGTTATGCGTTATATCCACATATGACAGTATATGACAATATGGCATTTGCTCTTAAAATGGCAAAAGTTCCAAAGGATGAAATTGATGCAAAGGTAAGAGAAGCAGCTCGTATTCTTGACCTTGAAAAATTATTAGATCGTAAACCAAAGGCTTTATCTGGTGGACAGAGACAGCGTGTTGCTATGGGTCG